>JAFYCQ010000176.1 GCA_017539635.1 Oscillospiraceae bacterium | reverse complement strand
GGTCGTCTGCGACGGCTATTACCATGCCGCCTGTAACGCCGGTATAGCCTGCGGTGTAGAGGGGGTCGGCGGCGACGTTGAGACCCACGTGCTTCATGCCGCAAAAGCTGCGCTTTCCGGCGAGAGACGCGCCGAAGGCGGTCTCCATGGCGACTTTCTCATTGGGGGCCCACTCGGCGTAGAGCTCGTTGAACTTGGCGAGCTCCTCCGTTATCTCGGTGCTGGGGGTGCCGGGATAGCTGGAAACGACGCAGCAGCCGGCCTCATAAAGGCCCCTGGCAGCGGCGGCGTTGCCCAACATCAGTTGCTTCATTTTATAATCACCTTGTTCTTTAAAATTGAATATTTATCATTATACATCAGCCCGCGGGGAGATACAAGAAAAATAATTGCCGCAGCAGGAAAATAAAACCTCTCCGGGATTCATTTTATTGTTGAAACAGCAAAAAAATTTGGTATAATATAATTGATAAAAAATGGAAAGGGGAGATGCCCGCGTGAGAAAAATAGACTGCCTTCTGGAAAAGCGCTGGTTTGCAAATATGCTTGTGGTCTGCGTCGGCGTCATCCTCTATCTCATTCTGGCCCATTTGAGTACCGTCTGGGCCGGTTTCCGGGTGCTTTTGGGCTATTTCACTCCGGTCATCGGCGGCTGCATAATCGCCTATATAATGAACCCGCTGGCCAATTTTTACCGCCGGAGGGTGTTCAAGGGCATAAAGAGGCCGGGAGTCCGGTGGACGCTATCCATAGTCCTGACCGTTGTCAGCTTTCTCGTCGTGCTGGCGCTGCTGCTCCTCATGCTCATACCCCAGCTCATAAACGGAGTTTCCCGGTTCATCAGCAATTTCAGCACCTACGCCGCATCACTCCAGTCCTGGCTGAACAGCATAGGCCTCTCCAAGGCGGCGGACTATCTGCGGCTGGACGAGTTCATCAACTCCTCCGAGAACTTCCTGGTCTCCATAGCCGGGCTCATTTCCGCCAACTCCTCCACTATAATCGATTTCTCCACCACCGCCGGCAAGAGCATATTCCGCTGGCTGCTGGCCTTTGTGCTCTCCATTTACCTGCTGGCGGCAAAGGACAGGATACGGGGCGGTCTGTCGCGGCTTTTAAAGGCGCTTTTCAAGCCGGATAACTTTTCCGGCGTCAGGGCGTTCCTCACCCGCTGTGACGCCATACTCGACCGCTATATTGTCTTCAACATCGTGGACGCCCTGATAGTCGGCGTCATCAACGCCATTTTCATGGCCATAGCCGGAATGCAGTATATCGGCCTCGTCTCCTTCATCGTGGCCGTGACGAACCTGCTGCCCACCTTCGGCCCCATCATCGGCGGCGTGCTGGGGGCGTTCATACTGCTTATGGTAAAGCCCGTCCACGCGCTGATATTCATAATCTTCACCATCGTGCTCCAGTTTGCCGACGGCTATATCATAAAGCCCCGGCTGTTCGGCAACACCCTTGGCGTTTCGGGACTGTGGATCCTTATAGCCGTTATCGTGAGCGGCGAAATGTTCGGCGTTCCCGGCATACTTCTGGCCATACCCGGCGCCGCCATAATAGACCGCTTTTACAAGGAAAACTTCCTGCCCATGCTTGAGCGCCGGAGATTCAGAAAGGACGCAGCCGAGAGGGCCAACCAATCCGGCACGAACCTGGATCTGAAATAAAAAGGCGGCCGCCGGAGTATCCGGCAACCGCCTTGTTTACATATAGTCAATGGGACTGGGCAACCTGGAAGTCGTCGCCTCCCGTAAGGCCGTCCTTTTTCATCATGTTCTCCAGTACGTCGATGTCCGCTGATATATCCAGCACATCGGCGGTGAAGAGCTGGTCCAACTGCTGGGAGAAGCCCTGCACCAGGGTGTCCAGCGTCTTTTCTATGTTCATCCGGGCGGAGTCGATGTTCTCGCCGGTGATGCCCTGCTTTTCAAAGGTGGCATAGGAATCCAGAAGCTTCAGCGTGGTGGGCAGGTAATAGCTCATGAAGCTCTTTATCTGAGGCTGCTTTTCGGGCTTGTCCTCCACGATCTTGAAGATCTTCGCCGTTATGTCCTCGATCTTGTAAATGCGCTCGGAGACCTGCTCGTCTGCTATCCTGTCGTTTACGCTCCTTATCTCCCGCAGGATCGAGGCGTATTGGCTCTCGGCGTCCCTTTCCGGATCGGGGGCCTTGTATTCCGGCCTCGCCTCCGGTGAGAGGATAAGGCTGCCGAGACCTAAGTCCACATAGGCGGACTTGTCGAAATAGCCCTTGTCTATCATGGCCTCTAAGTCCTTTACTGTGGTCTCCTCGTTTACCCCGGCGGCCCGGGCCAGCTGCTCCAGATCCATCAGCTTTTTGCTGCCGATAACGGCCAGGTATTTTGTGAACCGCCGCTGTCTTTTTTTATTTTTGCCCCTGGCGACAAGAGCGCCGATACCGGCTAAAATGCAGAAAAGCGCGGTGAGGGATATCCATATAAGCCCACCGGCGCTCATGGCCGCGTCGGCGATCATGCCGAGAGCCACGCTGCCGATGATAGCGCCGAAGGCTATCATGATAACGCCCAAAACGGACAGGGCCCCGCCGCCCTTTCCCTCGCCCTTTTTAAGCGTGGAAACGGGGGTGTAGCCCGCCATGCCGGGCTTAGTGCCCGCCGGCCTTGCGGCGCTTTTCGGCCCCGCCTGCCCGGCGGAGGCCTTGAGCACAAGAGTTTTCGTCAGATAATTGATATAAGCCTCGGGGCCGAACTTCCCCTCGGACACCATCTGCCGGATCTCCCGCAGAGCCGTCTCGTAGGAGACGCCGGCGGCGGAGGCGATGACCTCGATGGGCATGGAATCGTTGCCCTCGACTATCTGGCGGTAGCGGTCGAAGCGGTAAGAGGTGTCGTTCACGGAGTCGGTGCTCCTGGTGGACTTCAGGCCGTTTATGAATGCGGGCAGGAATTTTTTAATGAGAAGGAATATGGAGATGGGCCAGAGGCCTATCACGAAGCATACGGCGATTATTCCCCAGGTGAGAAAATCGTTGTCGTTTTTTCCTTTGTTGTTCATGTCAAACCTCGCAGTTACTTCTCGACGGACAGATTGTCTATTCCGTGCTCCTCAAACTCGGAGATGTAGTCGTCGATCCTGACGTTGAGCTCATTTAAATCGTCGGGGCTCAGATGCTCGCTCTCCATGTCCTTGCGGGCCAGCTCCTCGGCCAGTATCTCGAAGAACACCGCGTCCTCGTAGTCCATTATGGCCTCGTGGATGCCGCCTTCTTCATAGGCCTGAGAGGGGTACACCTGTCCGTCCTTTATCTCCACCAGGGAGAAAAGGCCGCTTTTGGCGCACTGGGCGAACATCTTCCGCTCCACCTCGTCGTAGTCGGTGAAACGGTCGTTTCCCCGGGTGGAGTTGAGTATCCAGTTTCCTATATACACCATATCAAGGAGCCGCCTGAACTCCTTGTCGGTAAAATCCATGCTGATTATGAGGATGACCCCCTTTGATACAGATGATCCTTCTAACTGATACATTATATCAAAACGCTTAAAAAATATCTACTGTTTTTTTGAGGTGCGTAAAATGAGCCGTGTTAGGCTGTCTGAGCATTTTTTGAGAAGATTCATAATCATGATAGCGGGGCTGTATATTTCTGCCCTGGCGGTGAGCTTTTCCCTTAAAGCCGAGCTGGGGGCCTCGCCCCTTTCCGTGTGCCCGGCGGTGTATTCCCCGGTGCTGGGGCTCTCCGTGGGGACGCTGACCTGGGTGCTCTGCTTTATCGCCATCGGCGTGCAGATAGCTGTACTCAACCGCCGCTACAACCCCTGGCAGCTTTTGCAGGTGCCGGTGGCGCTGTTTTACGGGTATCTGACGGACTTCAACATTTTTCTCGTCTCGTTCCTGCCAGGGGGGAACATCGTCCTCCGGGCGGTCTATTGCCTTTTGGGCATCCTGCTTTTGGGCTCGGGGATTTTTATAACCATGCGCCCAAACCTTCTCATGCTGGCGCCGGACGCGGCGCTGAAGGCAATACACACCGTCTCCGGCTGGCCCTTTTCACGGCTGAAAATTTGCATGGACTGTTTTTTGGTGGCCTCAGCAACGGCAGGGTCGCTGCTCATTTACCACCGGCTGTATCAGGTGGGCGTGGGCACTCTGGTGGCCATGTTTCTGGTGGGGACGTGGATAGGGATAGTAACGAAGCAGGGCTCTCTTGGCAGGCTTCTGGACAGATTCATGAGAATGGATAATGTTGACTGAAAGAACCGCTGCGAATAATCGGCTTAATGATGAAAATGTGAGCAAAGTTTTTGACAAGCGGGAGGATTTATAGTAAAATACTAAAATCTGATTATTCTGATCATAAGGAGTACAGCCTTGAAATATAAAGTCAAGAACAACGCCCAGATAAAAATCATCGGGCGCCGGGATTCCCAGGAGCCGGAGCAGTACGAGCTGGTTACGGAAGGCGACCTGGAGAGAGACGGCGGCGAGATACATTTCGGCTACTATGAAAGCGAGATAACCGGCTTAGACGGCGTGCGGACGGACTTCATAATCTCCGGGGACGGGGCCATAATTTTAGAGCGCAGCGGCAACGTGAACGCCCACATGGTCTTTGAGGAGGGAAAAAAGCATTACACCATGTACGAGACGCCCTACGGGGCCATAAGCATGGGCGTTTCCGCCTTAGAGGCCGTCGCCCGGGAGGAGGACGGAGAGATAACCGTCGTTATCCGTTATATTATAGATGTGGACAGCTCGGAGATAAGCCGCAACTCATTTGAAATCAACGTCAGGGAAGTGTGATACCATGTCGATGACAGATAAAGCAAAAGAACAGATAGACGCCCTTGTCCGGGGCGCTTACGCAAGGTGCGCCGATAAGGGACTTCTGCCCGCCGGCGCGGAATTGAAGGGCACGGTGGAAATACCGAAGGACACGGTCTTCGGAGATTACGCCTGCTCCTACGCCATGTCGGCGGCCAGGGCCATGCGCATGGCTCCAAAGGCTATAGCCGAGACGCTGGCGGGGGAAATAGACCTTTCCGGCAGCTATTTCGGCTCCGTCTCCGTGGCGGGGGCGGGATTTATAAACTTCACCCTCGCGCCCAATTGGTACGGCGGCGTTCTGGCCGACGTGGAGGAAATGGGCGCAGACTACGGCTCTGTTGACGTAGGCAAGGGGAAGAGCATCCTGGTGGAGTTCGTGTCCGCCAATCCCACCGGCCCCATGCACATGGGAAACGCCCGGGGCGGCGTTCTGGGCGACAGCCTGGCCTCTGTTCTCAGCCGGGCGGGATACGCCGTATCCCGTGAGTTTTACGTGAACGACACGGGAAACCAGATAGACAAGTTCGCCCGCTCCATAGACGCGAGATACCGCCAGCTCATATACGGAGAGGACAGCGTGCCTTT
>JAFYCQ010000175.1 GCA_017539635.1 Oscillospiraceae bacterium | reverse complement strand
TCCGGGTCGGGTTTCTTTTCCCGGAGTTTATTTCCCGACCGAAATTTCACAGGCATATCGCTATAATTTATGTAAACTCAGCACACGAAAGGAAGCGTTGCCATGTCGGGACGACAGCTTATAAGTATGCCCCGGGTAAATTCCGGGCGGGACAGGGCCGGGGCGGTATTTTCAGAGGCAGGGCGTTATCTTTCCGTTTTTGCCGCCTCGCTGGCTCTCTCCTACGGAGGAGGCGGAGTCTGCGCCCCCATAGCCGCGGGCTTCGTAACGGCTTCCCCGCCGGGGCTTTTGTCCCTGGCAGCAGCATGCGGGGCCATTTTGGGCTACTTCCTTTCAGAGCCCTTTGAAAACGCCGCCGCCCTTGCCGGCATCGTGGTGCTTTCCGCCTCGGCGGTCTTCTCCTTGCGGGAGTCGAAGGTATTCGCCAAGCCCTGGTTTCGCCCTCTTACGGCGGGGGTGATCACCGCCTGCGTCTGCGTTATAGACCTTGTTGAAGCCCGGTTCGCCCTGGCCGCCGCCGCGGACTTTTTCCTCCTGTCCGCAGTGGCGGCAGCGGCGGCCTGGGGCTTTTACGAGGCGCTGTTCTCCCCTCGCGGCGACGTGCTCATAACCGACGAAAATCTGCGCCGGGGTGCGTATCTCGTCTCCGCCGGTATGACGGCGGCGGCCCTTGCGGGAATACGCTTGGGGGGCGTCATATCCCTGGGCAGGCTGGCCGCCTCCGTTTTCGTGCTGCTGGCGGCTTTTTCCGGCGGGCTTTCAGGGGGCGCCGTCTGCGGCGCTGCGGCGGGCTTTGCCTCTGACGCCGCCTCCGGCTCCTGCTGCTTCACCGTTTCCTTCACCGTGGGGGGCATATTCGCCGCGCTGACACGAAAAAGCGGACGGGTCATCTCGTCTCTTGCCTATTTTATATGTCTCTGCCTTTCCATGCTCTGGCTCCGGGACAGCTCGCTGGTGCCCTGGGCTCTGCCGGAGGTCCTGGCGGCGGGGGCCGCCTTCTGCCTCCTGCCCCGGAAGCTCGTAACTGATTTCGGGCGGTTTTTCCCGAAAAGGCAGTCCGGCTGCGGCTCTGAATATCTGCGGGAGCGGGAGCGGCGGCGGGCAAGCTCCTTATCGAGAGCCTTTATCTCCCTGTCGGAATCTGCCCGCCGGGTGGCCGGGATCGGGAAAAACGACGAGGATCCCGCCGCCGTCTTTGACGCCGCCTGCGAGAGAGTCTGCCGCTCCTGCAAAAATTCCGGCAAGTGCTGGCAGGAGGGGTATCAGGACACTCTGCGGGTCTTCAACGACCTCACCCCGACGCTGCGGCGGAACGGCTTCGTTACACCGGAGGACTTTCCGGATTACTTCTCCGAAAAATGCCGCCACCTCCCCGATCTGTCCGCCGCCATCACCGAGGAAAGCCGCGCCCAGGCGCTGTGGAAAAGGTACAGGGCCCGGGCCTCGGAAAAATGCGGCGCGGCGGCGGAGCAGTATTCCGACGTGGCGGAGGTGCTGTCACATATTTCCGACAGTCTCGGCCCCGGCGCAGTCTTCGACACCGAGGCGGAAAACCGCCTGGTCTGCTATCTCCGGTCCCTGGACATCGACGCTTCCGCCGCCGTTTACCGGGACAGAGGCGGGAGACTCAGAGCGGAGATAACCTCTCCCTCCTTAGGGCAGCTCATAAAGGACGACGACTACATAAACAGGCTCTCCGCCGTGCTGGGCACGAGGCTCTGCGCCGCGGAGGAAAACGCCGGCAGGGGCAAAATCGAGCTTTCAGAGGCTGAGCCCCTCTCCGCCTCCGTGGGTGTGGCGGCAAAACGCCGGCGGGGAGAAAAGATAAGCGGCGACAGGGCCGCCTGCTTCAAGACCGAAGCCGGCAGTCTCTGCGTCATACTCTCCGACGGCGCCGGCAGCGGGCGTCCAGCGGAAAAGTGCAGCGCCGACGCCGTTACCGCGCTGGAAAATCTCCTGCGGGCAGGCATATCCCCGAAAACCGCCCTGCGTTTACTGAACTCCCTTCTCTCTGTCGAAATGAGCGGCGGGGCGGACAGCGCGGCGGTGGATCTTTTATGCCTCGACCTCTTTACCGGGACGGCGGAGCTGTACAAATCCGGCTCCCCCGCCTCCTTCGCCCTTTCCGGCAGGACGGTAAGGCGGCTGGACGCCTCCCCCCGCCCTCCCTTGGGGGCCGTCAGCGGCATTGAGCCGGAGAGGCTGCACCTGCGCCTTTCCCCCGGCGCCTCCGTCATACTCCTGACCGACGGAGTCACTGCCGGACTGCCGGACGCCTGGCTCCGGGAGGCTCTTTTACAGCTCCGCGACATGACGCCTCAGGAAAAGGCCGATGCCATACTAAAGCTCTCCGCGGAGAAATTCGGCGAGGACGACGACATGACGGCGGTGGTGGTGGCTCTGGAGGAGCGGGCATAGTATATTCCCGGCTCATGCGTGGGATAATAACCATAGATTTAATCAATGGAGGCTCAGATGGTCAAAGGAACGACACGGCGCGTGATACTTGTAAAGTCCCCGGATCCCCGGGTCTTTGAGGAGGCCATTTTCATCGTCCGGGAGGACGCGCAAAGCCGGGGCGCCACCCCCGACGCCATTTTGAAGGAGGCCCAGAGCGTGGCCTCGGAATATGTCAGGACACACTTGAAAGGCGGCAAAATCTCATTTAAGGTCATTCCTCCGGGGCTGTACGTGCTGCTGGGGGCGGCCATCTGCGGACTTATGTGGGCCCTGACCGCCCTTTTTCTATTCTGATTCACGGAAGAATCTTGACAAAGTGTTGGTAAATATGGCTTAAAAATACAAAAAAATCCCAATTTTGTTAAAAAAACAATGAAATTACGCCAAAAAAATTTCTTTTTGTTGACAAACTAAAGAATTGATGATAAATTGAGTCCATGTATAGGTCTTGCGCTGCTGACTGGGGAGGCCAAAATATGGAATCAACGGGAATCACTAGAAGGGTGGACGAGCTGGGCCGTATCGTTATTCCGATCGGACTGAGGAGAAGGCTTGATATCTCGGAAAAGGACTCGCTGAGGATCTTCCTCAACGATGATGCCATCGTTCTGAAGAAGGACGTGCCGTCCTGTGTATTTTGCGACAGCTCACAGGACGTGATTACGTACAAGGGCAAAAAGGTTTGCAGGAGCTGCATAAGCGAACTGAAAAACCAGAGGGAGAATTAAACGTTCTCAAATAAACGCCGCGGCTGATGTGCAAACATCGCCGCGGTGTTTTGTTGTTTATGATATAATATTAATATCTGATATAAGTATAAAAATGAGCTCCCCTGTCGGAGAGCTCATTTTTTGATCAACTTACAGCTGCTTCATGGCGTTTACGCGGACGCCGGGGCCCATGGTGGAGGCCGTTACGCAGCTCTTTATATACTGGCCCTTGGCCGCCGCGGGCTTGGCCTTTATGATGGCGGTCATGAGGGTGGTGTAGTTGTCCAGCAGCTTTTCGGTGCCGAAGGAAACCTTGCCGATGGGGCAGTGGATGATGTTAGTCTTGTCGAGACGGTACTCTATCTTACCGGCCTTGGCGTCTTTTACCGCCTGGGCGATATTGGGAGTGACCGTACCGGCCTTGGGAGAGGGCATGAGGCCCTTGGGGCCCAGGACCTTACCGAGACGGCCGACGACGCCCATCATATCCGGGGAGGCGACGACTACGTCGAAATCGAAGAAGTTCTCCTTCTGGATGCGCTCGACCATGTCCATGGCGCCGACATAATCGGCTCCGGCGTCGAGAGCTTCCTGGTTTCTCTCTTCCTTGCAGAAGACGAGGACGCGGGCGGTCTTGCCGGTGCCGTGGGGCAGGACGATGGCGCCGCGGACCTGCTGATCGGCGTGACGGGAGTCGACGCCCAGCTTCACGTGGAGCTCAACGGTCTCATCGAACTTGGCGGAGGCGATCTTCGTGACCAGCTCCATGGCCTCGCCGCAGTCGTACAGCTGAGAGCGGTCGATCTGCTTGGCGCTCTCCTTATATTTCTTACCTCTAAACATAGCGGACCCTCCTTATTCGCCCACGACCACGCCCATGCTGCGGGCGGTGCCGGCGATCATGCTCATAGCGGCTTCCAGGCTGGCGGCGTTGAGATCCCGCATCTTGGTCTCGGCGATCTTCTGGATGTCAGCCTTGCTGATGGTGGCGACCTTCGTCTTGTTGGGCTCACCGGAAGCCTTTTCGATGTTGCACGCCTTCTTGATGAGAACGGCGGCGGGGGGCGTCTTGGTGATGAAGGAGAACGAGCGGTCGGCGTAGACGGTGATGACCACGGGGATGATCAG
>JAFYCQ010000174.1 GCA_017539635.1 Oscillospiraceae bacterium | reverse complement strand
CTTTTTTCGCCTGCGGGCGAAAACTCTGCGAGGCTTTGTCTGCGCGCTGAAAGGGCGGCGCTTCTATGCGCCGCCCTTAGTCCTTAGTTTATTACTTGATTATTACCGTCCCGGTACTGCCGTCCCAGTCCACCGTATGGCCGAAGTATTCCGCCAGGTACCTCACCGGGGCGTAGGTGCGGTCGTTGAAGATTATGGCCGCCGTGTCCATTTCCACCGCCGTCTCACCGTCGCCGTTGAGAGCTGTTTTGCTGTCTATCGGGAAGCGAAGCGTCTTGACGCCGTCGGTGAATACGGCCTCTCTCTTCGGGCCGTTCCATTCCACCTGAAGTCCCAGAGCGTCGCCCACGGCGCGCAGGGGCACGAGGGTCCTGTCGTTTCCGTCGATGAAGGGCACGGCGTCTGTCCACTGTACGGCCTTGCCGTCCACCGCTATCTTCGGCGCTTTGCCCTCGGCGTAGGCCAGCAGGACAGAGGCGTATTCGGCGGCGGAGGTGTTGGCTTCCGGCTTTCTGGGCTTTATCAAGTCTTCGATACCGGCCTTGAGCTTCCAGTCTAAGGCGTTCCACGCCTTTTCATAGCCGGCCCTGTCGGTCACCTTGCCATCGACGCTGTAATAAAACGCCCTCTTGTCGGCGGCGTCATCCTCCCTGTCGTCATATTCATTTTCAAAGGTTCGGACAAGCGTCAGTTTTCCCCCGGAGACGCTGTAAAAGGTGTCCGTCCTGAAGCCTGCTTCGGCATAGGGGTAATACTCCGAAAGGCAGACGGCGGGTTTGTCGCCGAGGCTTCCTGTGCAGACGTTGGCGTTGACGTAGCCCACCTTTTTCGCCTGACCGTCCCTGTATTCATATACATAGCAGCCGTAGTCCGCAAACGGGAAGCGGGCCACCAGAAGTACGGGCAGGCCGTCTCCGGCGATATCCAGCAGCTTGCCGCAGGGCGCGGGGCTTTCCTTCCAGTCTTTGTCGGCGCTGTCCAGCACCCAGGCATAGGCCTGGGCCATCCGAGAGCTCATGGCGCAAATTGAAGCGTCGCCGTAATAGTCAACATCTGATAGGCCGGCAGCGCCGGCCGTGGGCACCAGCGCAAGGCACAGAACGACCGCCAGCGCTATGGCCAGCATCCTCTTTTTCATCGGGATCCCTCCTCTTGGATTATTGCCCTAATTATATCTCAAAAGCTCCCTGAAAACAACAATTAACCCCTTAAAAAAACGGTTCTCCGCATATTGACAACGGCGGCGGCACATATTATAATTATACATCATTATTGCGCTGAGACTCCGTTTTCATGGAAATCCCGTCAGAGAGACCGCGTCGCCGGCTGAAAGCGCGGTCGGGGAGAGTAGTAAACTGGGGAACGCTCGGCGCTGTCCCGGAAAATTCCATATTCTTAAAGTGGGCATGTCTCCGACATGTCAATGCGGGTGGCACCGCGGGTTTATTTGACTTACCCGTCCCGGAAATTACTGAGATAATTTCCGGGACGTTATTTTTTTGGAGGATTGAGAAAATGTTAAGAACTCACAACTGCAACGAGCTCAGACCCGATAATATCGGCCAGACCGTGCGTCTGTCCGGCTGGGTGGACACCATCCGTGACCACGGCGGCGTCAAGTTCATCGACCTGAGAGACCACTACGGCGAGACCCAGATAGTCTTCCACGATGAGAGCATGCTGGAGGGCGTGAACCGCGAGGCGGTAATATCCGTCACCGGCAAGGTGTTAAAGCGCGACGAGGACACCGTCAATCCCAAGCTGGACACCGGCCTTGTGGAGGTGCACGTGGACGAAATGACCGTTTTGGGCTCCTGCAAAAACATGCTGCCCTTCGACGTGCGGGACTCCAAGCAAACCCGCGAGGACGTGCGCCTCAAATACCGCTATATCGATTTGAGAAATCCCGAAATACACAGCAATATCGTCCTCAGATCCCAGGTTTTGTCATTCCTGCGCAAGGAGATGGAGGAGCTGGGCTTCCTTGAGATACAGACCCCCATTCTCACCGTGTCCTCCCCCGAGGGCGCCAGAGACTACTTAGTCCCCAGCCGCAAGCACCCGGGCAAATTCTACGCTCTGCCCCAGGCGCCTCAGCAGTTCAAGCAGCTTCTGATGGTGTCCGGCTTCGACAAATACTTCCAGATAGCCCCCTGCTTCCGGGATGAGGACGCCAGAGGCGACCGCTCCCCCGGCGAGTTCTACCAGCTGGACTACGAAATGGCCTTCGCCGAGCAGGACGACGTCCTGGCCGTCGCGGAAAAGGTCATGTACGACACCTTTACCCACTTCACCGACAAGCAGGTCTCCCCCGCCCCCTTCCGCCGCTTCACCTATAAGGAGGCCATGCTTAAATACGGCTGCGATAAGCCCGACCTGAGAAACCCCCTGGAGATCTGCGACCTCACGGAGTACTTCTCCGACGTGGAGTTCCCCATTTTCCGGGGAAAGCCCGTAAGAGGCATCCTCTGCAACTGCACGGGAAGAAGCCGCAGCTTCTTTGAAAACTCCCTGAAATTCGCCCAGAGCATCGGCATGAAGGGCCTGGGCTACCTCACCCTGGCCGGGGAGGGCTTCAAGGGCCCCATCGATAAGTTCCTCACCCCGGAAAAGCGCACGGAGCTCATTAAGATGCTGGATATGAAGGACGGAGAGACTGTGTTCTTCATCTGCGACGCCGCCCACATCGTAGATCGGCTCGCCGGTCAGATACGCACCTGGCTGGGCGAGACGCTGGAGCTTGTTGACAAGGATTCCTTCCAGTTCTGCTACGTGGTGGACTTCCCCATGTACGAACTGAATCCCGACACCAACAAAGTCGATTTTGAGCACAATCCCTTCTCCATGCCCCAGGGCGGCCTGAAGGCATTGGAGGAAAAGGACCCCCTGGATGTCCTGGCCTACCAGTACGACCTGGTGTGCAACGGCGTGGAGCTGGCCTCCGGCGCTGTCCGCAACCACGACATTTCCGTTATGAAAAAGGCCTTCGAGATAGCCGGCTACACGGAATCCGATCTTCAGCGGAGGTTTTCCGCCCTCTACGGCGCTTTCCAGTACGGCGCTCCTCCCCACGCGGGCATGGCCCCCGGTGTTGACCGCATGATAATGCTCCTCACCGGAGAGGAGACCATCAGAGACGTCATCGCCTTCCCCCTCAACGGCAACGCCCAGGATCTCATGTGCGGCGCCCCCGGCGAGGTCACGGAGCAGCAGCTCCGGGAGGCCAATATAAGGATAAGGGAGTAATACTATGGACAGAACTTCCCTAAAACCGGCGCTGGAATTAAATCAGCTCGCCCTTACAGACAGCGAAACGGAAGAAATTCTCGCCTTTTTCGCCGACATGGCAAAGGACGAGCCGGCGCTTAAAGATAAAAAGCTGGACTCAGTCGAGCCCATGATACACGTTGTGGACCTGGTAAACGTCCTGCGGGATGACAAAGCCTCCCAGCCCTTCACCCGGGACGATTTGCAGAAGGGCGCGCCGGAGGCCACCGACGGCTACTGGCAGGTCCCGAGACTTCTGGAATAAGGAGGCGGCGAAATGAAGGAATACATTACCGAGCTTTCCGGCAGCGTCGCCGTTGACGACACCATACTCACCGTAGAGACCCCCACCACCGCGGGGTCAAGGATCCTGGAGAATTTCACCTCACTTTTTGAGGCGACGGCTGTAACTAAAATGAAGGCCGCGGGCTACACCCTGGCGGGCAAGACCGCCGTGGGCGAATTCGGACTGGACGTTTTGGGCGAGACCTGTTATTTTGACGCGCCCTTGGCTTCGGCTGCCGGCCTTGTCAAAGACGGCACCGTCAAATACGCCCTCAACGTGGACTTAAACGGAGAGCCCCGCAGAGCCGCCGCAATTAAGGGCGTTACGTTCATAAAGCCCACCTACGGCACAGTTTCCCGCATGGGCGTTATCCCCTGCGCCTGCTCCGGCGAGCAGATAGGCGTCACGGCCAAAACGGCCGCGGACGCCAAAGAGCTCCTGTCCGTCATAGCAGGGCACGACGACGGGGACGGCACCAGCCTGCCGGCGGAGAAATACGAATATGACCTGACTATCCCCATGGCGGGAAAGCGCGTTGGTATCATTAAAGAGCTGATGACCGGCGAGAACGCAGAAAAGGTCACGGCTCTGGCTGAAAAGCTGAAAAGCCTGGGCGCGGAGATAAAAGAAGTCTCCCTGCCGGAGGTAAGCCTCGCCAAAACGGCCTGGCAGGTGCTTTTGTCCGCCGAGACCTGCAACAATCTCTCCCGCTACGACGGGGTGAAGTTCGGCTACAGGACGAAAAACTACAGGAACATCGGCGAGCTCTACACCAATTCCCGTACCGAGGGACTGGGGCTTTTATCCAAGGCCGTTATCCTCTACGGCTCCGACGTGCTGTCCAAGGGCAGATACGACGACTGCTACGACAGGGCGCTTCGTGCCAGAAGAGCCGTTCGTGAAGCCCTCACGAAGCTTTTTGCCGAATGCGACATGCTCCTCTCCCCGGCCTGCTTCAAGGCCGCCTATGAAAAAGAGGAATTAAAGCCCCTGCTCTCCGTTTATAACGAGAGCCTGTTT
>JAFYCQ010000173.1 GCA_017539635.1 Oscillospiraceae bacterium | reverse complement strand
GTTTACGTTTCTTTCGATAAAGGCCATTACTCGTTTCTGCCGCAGCAGTCCTTGTACTTCATGGGCAGGCCGTTGGGGCGGAGCTTGCCGCAGGGGCAGGGGTCGTTGCGCCCCGGCTTCTTTGCGGCCTTGACGGGCTTTTTCTTCTCCCCGTCGCCGCCGAGACCGGCGGTGCTGGTTTTGGAGACGCTCTTTCGCTCGATGGGCTGCTCCTTTCTCACCCGCACCACGAAGAGGCGGCGGACCGTCTCCTCCTTTATGCCGTTTATCATGGCCTCGAACATGTCGAAGCCCTCCTGCTTGTAGGCGTCCACGGGCTTCGTCTGGCCGTAGGCCCGGAGATATATGCCCCGGCGCAGCTCGTCCATGGCGTCTATGTGGTCCATCCAGTATTCGTCCACCACCCGGAGCATGATGACTCTTTCCAGTTCCCGCATGATCGGGGTGTCGGAGCCCTCGAGATTTCCCAGCTCCTTTTCTCTGGCGGCGTAAACGGCGTTTGCCCTCTCTATCAGCATGTCGGAGAGGCCGTCGGCGGTGAGCTTTTCTATATCTGCGTCGGAGAGGCTCAGATCTCCGGGGCGGAGGAACATCCTGCCGTAGGGGGCCACTATCTTCTCCACCTGTGCCCTGTCAACATGGGTGTTGTGGGCAAAGCCGGAGCTGACATTCGACGTGATCACGTCCTCTATCCAGGAGGATATGACGCTCTGCACGTCTTCCCCGTCCAAAACGCGGCGGCGCTGCTCGTAGATGAGGTTCCTCTGGGTGTTCATTACGTCGTCGTATTCCAGCACGTTCTTACGGGACTGGAAGTTGCGGCTCTCCACCTTCTTCTGGGCGCTCTCTATGGCGTTGGACAGCATCTTCTGGTCGATGGGGGTGTCCTCGTCTATGCCCAGGGAATCCATCATGGACATGACCCGCTCGGAGCCGAAGAGCCTCATTATATCGTCGGTGAGGGCGATATAGAATCTCGTCTCGCCCGGGTCTCCCTGTCTGCCGGAACGTCCACGGAGCTGATTGTCGATACGCCGGGACTCATGCCGCTCGGTGCCCACGATGAAAAGGCCGCCTGCAGCCTTTACCTGCTCCGCCTCGGCGGAGGTGTCGATCCGGTGCTCCGCCAGCTTCTCGGCGAAAAGGCGTCTGGCCTCGAGAATGGTCTCGTCCTTTGTCTCGGCGTAGCCTGTGGCCTCGTTTATGATCTCATCCTCATAGCCGGCCCGCTTCAAGTCGCTCTTGGCCAGGTATTCGGCGTTGCCGCCCAGCATAATGTCGGTGCCTCGTCCGGCCATGTTGGTGGATATGGTGACGGAGCCCAGCTTGCCCGCCTGGGCGACGATCTCCGCCTCCTTCTCATGTTGCTTGGCGTTCAGAACGTTGTGCTTTATGCCCCGCTTTTTGAGAAGGGAGGACAGGTATTCGCTCTTTTCAATGGACACGGTGCCCACAAGGACGGGCTGGCCCTTTTTGTGGCACTCCTCTATCTGGGCGATGACGGCTCTGTATTTGCCGGCCTCAGTCTTGTAAACGGCGTCGGGATAATCTATCCTCGCTATGGGCTTGTTGGTGGGTATCTCGATGATATCCAGACTGTAAATGGCGTTGAATTCCTCTTCCTCGGTGAGGGCGGTACCGGTCATGCCGGAGAGCTTTTCGTAAAGGCGGAAGAAATTCTGGAAGGTTATGGTGGCGAGAGTCTTGTTCTCCTTCGCCACGGTGACGCCCTCCTTTGCCTCTATGGCCTGGTGGAGACCCTCGGAGTATCTCCTGCCGTACATGAGGCGGCCGGTGAACTCATCGACGATGATTATTTCACCGTCCTTGTTCACGTAGTCCACGTCCAGCTTCATAATGCCGTGGGCCTTGAGGGCCTGGTTTATATGGTGGGAGAGGGTGGAATTTTCAAGATCCGCCAGGTTTTCGATGCCGAAGGCCGCCTCTGCCTTTGAGATGCCCCGGGCGGTAAGGGTGGCCGTGCGGGCCTTCTCATCCACCACATAGTCGGCGTCGATGTTCTCGTCCTCCTCCTGCTTGGAGTCGGTGGAGGCCACCACCTGCTTTTTGAGGCGCCGGACGAACTGGTCGGCCTTCTGGTAGAGATCGGTGGATTCGTCCCCCGGGCCGGAGATAATAAGCGGGGTCCTGGCCTCGTCTATCAGAATGGAGTCCACCTCGTCCACGATGGCAAAGGCGTGTCCCCGCTGGACCATCTGTTTTTTGTAAATGGCCATGTTGTCACGGAGATAGTCGAAGCCCAGCTCATTATTTGTGCCGTAGGTTATATCGCAGGCGTAGGCCTCTCTTCTCTCGTCGTTTTTGAGGTCGTGGACGATAAGGCCCACGGTGAGCCCCAGAAAACGATGCACCTTGCCCATCCATTCGCTGTCTCGGCGGGCCAGGTAGTCGTTCACGGTGACGATGTGGACGCCCTTGCCCGCTATGGCGTTAAGATATGACGGCAGAGTGGCGACCAGGGTCTTGCCCTCGCCGGTCTTCATTTCGGCAATCCTCCCCTGGTGCAGGACGATTCCGCCAATGGGCTGCACCCGGTAAGGCCTGAGCCCCAGAACTCTGTCCGCCGCTTCTCTCACGGTGGCGAAGGCCTCCGGCAGGAGATCGTCAAGGCTCTCGCCGCCGGCGTAACGTGTCTTGAACTCCTCGGTCTTGGCCCGGAGCTGGGCGTCGGAAAGCGCCCGGTACTCCTCCTCCAGTGACTCTATCTCCCTTACTATGGGCTCTATGCGTTTAAGCTCCCTTTCGCTGCGGGTGCCGAAAACTTTGGTTAAAATACTCATGCAGACTGCCTCTCAGATTTTAGATAATAAGATATTATAACATAAGGAATTAAAGATTAAAAGGGGAAAATGGGCTTTTGATTATAAAAAGGAGCCGCGGCACGCTTCCGGCGAG
>JAFYCQ010000172.1 GCA_017539635.1 Oscillospiraceae bacterium | reverse complement strand
GCACCCGACGTTCCTGTATGAGTCGGTGTGGAACCTGATAGGATTCATAATCCTGCACTTCGTCTCCAAAAAGCGGAAGTTCGACGGCCAGATTTTCGCCATGTATGTGGCATGGTACGGCCTGGGGAGATTCTTTGTCGAGGGACTCAGGGCGGGCAGCCTTTATTTCTTCGGAACGAGCCTGCGGGTGTCCCAGGCGCTGGCGGCTGTTTCCTGTATCGTAGCCGTCATGTACCTCATACTCCGGCTGGGGGACAAGGCGGGCTGCGACCCGGATAAGCTATATGTGAACATAGTAAAAGCAAGAAGCAATAATAATAGTGAAGACAACGACATTAACGACAAGGAGGAAAACTAAAATGGCAAATTTCGATGAGATCGTACAGAAAACTGCTGAAACGGCGGAGGTCATAGCCGACCGCTCCTCCGTCTATCTCCGCAAGGCGGCTGACGGCGCAAAGACCGTAATGAGAGCCGGCAAGCTCAAAATGGACATAGCAGCGGAAAAAGACTGCATGCGCCGCAGCTTTTCCTCTCTCGGCAAGCTCTACTATCAGCTGCACAAGGACGACCCGGAGGAGGAGCTGGCCCAGATCGTGGCCGACATCGCCCTCTCTGAGAGCAAAATTGAGGCCATGCGTGAGGAGTACGGAGACATTATGGGCGACGGTGTGGAGATCGAGGTGGAGATCGTCAAGGACGAGCCCGCCGAGGACGCCCCCGTTGAGGAGGCCCCCGTCGATGAGGCCCCCGCAGAGGACAAACCCGAGGAGTAATTGTACAGCACCGTCCAGCGCCGGAGTTTCGCTCCGGCGCTGCTGCTATTTAAAAGTTAAAAAATTGTGTATAAGCCGCAAAAGTCAAAAAATGGTGATATAATATTTTATATTTTTAAGACTTGACAGGAGGTGGCTATTGTGACCGTTATGACACTTGTCTGCGCCGTTATCGGTTATCTCATCGGCTCGATCAGCATAGCTGTGCTCCTGTGCAGGCTTTTAAAGCATGAGGACGTCAGGGAAAAGGGCAGCCACAACGCCGGTTCCACCAATGTCGCCCGCGTCTATGGGTTAAAGATCGGACTTCTTGTTTTCGTGGGTGACTTCGCCAAGATGGCTCTGGCTATCGGTATCGGCTGGCTGCTGATGGGCAAGACCGGCCAGGCCGCGGCCTCCATCGGATGCCTTATCGGACATTGCTGGCCCATTTTCTTCGGATTCAAGGGAGGAAAGGGAGTTGCCGTAAGCGCGGCCATAGCCTGCTTTATAGACTGGCGGCTGCTGATATGCCTGCTCATAATCTTCGCTGTCGCCGCCGTTATCTCAAAGAGAGTTTCCGTGGGCAGCCTGGTCGCTGCAGTGCTGTTCACCCTCGTTATGCTGCTGCTGGGCAATTTATTTATCTGGTTTATCATCACCGGCATCGTGGTATGCGTCGTGGTTGTGGTTCAGCACATTCCGAATATAAAGCGGCTCATAAACCACACGGAAGCGGAGTTCAAGCCTTTCAAGTCAAACAAATAGAGAGTGTTCCGCCCCCGATAGATTGCCGGGGGCGGAATTTTTGTTTTTAGCTATTTACTTTCACGCTTTAATGTTGTAATATATAAGCAAGCGCTGATTTTTCATCGTTTTCAAAAGCATATCATTACACTTTCAGAAGGGGATCAGAAGTGAACAAGAACATTAAGCAGCCGAGAAACGAGGATATGTACAAGGCTGTCCTCCAGCTTGAAACGGTGGAGGAATGCGAAAAGTTTTTTGACGACCTCTGCACCGTGGCGGAGCTCAAGGCCATGGAGCAGAGATACCAGGTGGCGGAGCTCCTGGAAAAGGGCATGATCTATAATGACATCTTAGAGCGCACCGGCGCTTCCAGCGCCACAATAAGCCGGGTGAACCGCAGCCTGAGATACGGCGCGGGGGGCTATTCCATAGTGTTCGAGCGCCTGGGAAAAGAGGAGAAGTAATGGCCTACGATTCCCTGGCCCCGGCCTATGACGGCCTCACCCGGGATGTTCCATACGAAGCCTTTGCCGACCTCCTGGAGAAGACGATCGCGGACTACGGCGTAAAGGCCGGGACGGTCCTGGATCTGGCCTGCGGCAGCGGTACCCTGACCTGCCTTCTGGCGGAGAGGGGCTACGAGACCATAGGCGTGGACGGCTCCACGGAAATGCTCATGGAGGCTTCAAATAAGGCGGAAAAGCTGAAAAGCGGGACTGTGCGCCCGCTTTTCCTCTGTCAGCGGATGCAGGAATTAGACCTTTTCGGCACCGTGGAGGCGGCGGTCTGCGCCCTGGACGGGCTGGATTATGTCCCGGAGGAGGACCTTTCCGAGGTTTTCCGGCGTCTGGGGCTTTTTTTGGAGCCCGGGGGCGTTTTCCTGTGCGATATAAACAAGCCTGAGAAGCTGAAAAGCCTCAGCGGGCAGGTGTTTATTGACGAGACGGAGGAGGCCTTCTGCGTCTGGCGGGCGGAATGGGACGGAGAAAACAACGCCTGCCGCTACGGGATAGATATTTTCACAGCTGAAGAAGACGGTCTGTGGGAGCGGGACTTTGAGGAACACATAGAGTACGCCCACTCACCGGAGACCATCATGCAAAAGCTTAAAGCGGCGGGCTTTTCCGATGTCACCCTTACAGACGGGGGAGAGACAGAAGTGGGCGATCCAGGCCGCATATTCATCGCCGCAAGAAACGAAGGAGTAAACCAATGGACAAAATAGTCAGAGCCATAGCAGGGGACGGCTTTATAAAAATGGCCGCGGCCGACACCCGGGAGATTTGCGAGAGGGCCCGGGTCATCCACGGCCTCACCCCCACGGCGGCAGCGGCTCTCGGCAGGACGCTGACGGCCGCAGGCATATTCGGAAACGCGCTGAAGGAGGAAAACGCCTCCGTCACCGTCAGAATTAACGGCGGCGGCCCTCTGGGCAGCGTCATCGCCGTTTCCGACAGCACCGGGAACGTCCGGGGCTACGTTCAGGACCCGAATGTTGACCTGCCGTTAAAGGAAAACGGCAAGATCGATGTGTCGGGCGCCGTGGGAAAGGACGGACAGATAACAGTTATACGTGATCTGGGCATCGGCGAGCCCTACGGCGGCAGCGTTCAGCTCGTAAGCGGGGAGATAGCGGAGGATTTTACCGCTTACCTGGCCGAAAGCGAGCAGAAGCCCTCCGCCTGCGCCCTGGGCGTACTGGTGGACAGAGACAGAAGCATTCTGGCCGCCGGGGGATATATAGTGGAGCTGCTGCCCGGCGCGCCGGACAATATCATAGACAAGCTGGAAAAGAACCTCGCCGCCGCCGGCTCCGTGACCGCCCAGCTTAAAGACGGCACCGTTGAGGCCATGATAGACAAAGTGCTGGAGGGCTTTTCCCCGGAGATACTGGAGGAGACGGAGATCGAGTACCGCTGCTACTGCTCCCG
>JAFYCQ010000171.1 GCA_017539635.1 Oscillospiraceae bacterium | reverse complement strand
GTCATGCAGATGGCCAAGGACAGAAACGCCCTGGCCTGCTCCCGGGCCTTCGACTACGTCACCAGCCTGCCCGGCGACAAGAAGATACTCATGATGATGAACAACGTCTCCGACGACAAGAAGTGGTCGGAAAACGTCTGCTGGCTCTACGACTGCGATTTTGAGTTCCTCAAAAGGCCCGGCGTCACCCTGGTGGCGGCAACGGGCCCCCGGGCCTTGGACTACCGCCTGAGGCTGCTCATCGCCGGCGTGCCGGAGGAAAACATAGTCTGCTCCAGAGACGAGGTGGGGGCAGCTGACAAGCTGAATATCACCGCCGGGGACAGCGTTTACATCCTCTACGGCACGGATTCCGTGGCAACGGCGGAAAAGGTGAGAGACAGGGTGCTTGAAATAGCCCGGGAAAAGGAGGAGAAGGCGGTATGAAAATCGAAATACTTTTCCCCGAGACCTGCTGTCTTTTCGGCGATCTGGAAAACGCCAGGTTTTTGGCGGCCTCCTGCGGCGCGGAGATAATTAACACCGCTCTCAACGACAGGCCTTATTTCGCCGACGAAACCCCCGACCTTTTATACATAGGCTCCTCCACTGAAAAGGGGCAGGAGCGGGCCGTAAAGGCCCTGGCCCCCTATAAGGACAGGATAGGCGAGCTTATCGAGATCGGCGCCAATATCCTTGCCACCGGCAACGCCCTGGAGCTTTTCGGCGCCCGGATAACCGGGGACGACGGGGCGGATTTCCCGGCGCTCGGCCTTTTCGATTACACGGCGAAGCGGGAAATGATGAACCGCTACAACGCCCTTTACTTGGGCAAATTTGAGGACATGGACATTGTGGGCTTTAAGAGCCAGTTTGCCCACGCCTACGATTTCGGCGAGCTTCCGCCCCTCTTTGAAACCGTCCGGGGCGACGGGAGGTGCCGGGGCGACAAAAACGAGGGCGTGCGGGTAAAAAACTTCATGGCGACCTATCTTTTGGGGCCCATAATGATATTGAATCCCGACTTTGCCAAATACACGCTTAAGCTCATGGGAGTAAAAGAGCCGACGCTCCAATATGAGGCGGCGGCTTATGAGGCTTACGAGCGCAGGCTTTCGGAGTTTACCGAGCCCGGCAGGAACTTTACTTACTGAGGAGCTTTTATGACTGATTTGAGAATCTGCGATATGCTTCGGGGCGACGATTTTGAGGGCTTTTACATCCTTAAATCGGCCCAGCCCCGCATATCGACCAACGGCAAACCCTTTCTTAACGCCTCCATTGCCGACTGCACCGGCATAATAGACGCCAAGGTCTGGGACTATTCAGGGCCCATTTCCTCCGGCGACGAGGGCAAAATCGTAAAAATCCGCGGCTCCGTCTCGGAATACCGCGGGGCTTTGCAGGTAACTGTGGACAGGATACGTCTTAAAAAGGACGACGATAACGTGGACATTTCCTCCCTCGTCCCCGTGGCGCCCATCGACGCTAAAAAGGCCATTGGGGAGATCGAGGCCATAGTCTCCTCCATTGAGGACGAGGATTACCGGCAGGTATGTCAGACGCT
>JAFYCQ010000170.1 GCA_017539635.1 Oscillospiraceae bacterium | reverse complement strand
GACGATTGCCTGTTTCTCGCTGAGAACGGTTGCGTTAGGCATGGATTGGTTTCACCTCCGTGAATTTTACTACGTCCAAAAAGAAATCCCCGCGCAAAGGCGCGAGGATACAGAGCAAACGATTAAGTAAGCTGTCCTCGGCAGGATTTATGGCTTGCGCCACCTGCTGTCTTTGGAACGCTCAAACATAATAGCAGACATAAAACGATTTGTCAACTGAAAATTTTGTTAAAATTTGTCGTTTTGTTACCGTTTCGATATTGTTCGCGGTGGAAAAAAGGAGTATAATGTTCCCAGATAATATATAAAGGGGATGAGCCTGTTCTTTTCGGGAAGAATTTTTCCGGGGGACAGGGGGAAATGAAGAGGATTTTTAAGAAAACTGCCGTTTTTATCATCGCTGCCGTAATTCTCCTTACGGCGCTGCCTTTCTGCGCCTCAGCGGAGAAAAACGGCGACTACAAGCTTATCGCTATTACCTTTGACGACGGGCCCGGCGCCTACACGGAGGAGCTTTTGGACGCCCTTGCCGAGAGGGGCGTAAAAGCCACGTTTTTCCTGGTGGGCTCCAACGCCAAGCGTTACCCGGAGCTTCTCGAGCGCATGGTGGCCGAGGGGCACCAGATAGGAAACCACAGCTATAACCATGAAAACCTGGCCAAGCTCTCCACGGCGAAGATACAGGAGACGCTGGCCAACTGCCGGAAATATCTGGCCGCCGCCGGCGGGGACGACGTGACTTATTACATCCGGCCGCCCTACGGCTCGGTCAACAGCACGGTGAAGGCCGCGGTGGACGCGCCTCTCATAAACTGGTCCGTGGACCCGGAGGACTGGAAGTACCGCAACACCGACACGGTGGTGAACAACATCATGGGCGCCGCCAAGGACGGGGATATCATCCTGCTCCACGACATCTACAAGACCTCGGTGGACGCGGCGAAGATCGTCATAGACAAGCTCCAGGCCAAGGGCTTTGAGTTCGTGACGGTCAGCGAGCTTTTGCGCCGACGCGGCATCGAGCCCGAGGCCGGAAAGGTGTATTTCTACGCCAGAAACAACGGCGTGAACCTGGGGCCGTTGGTCGAGCCGGAACCGGAACCGGAGCCTGAGCCGGAGCCCGACCCGGAGGAGTTTGACGAATCGCTTTTGGAGCAGCATCCGGCATACCCCGCCATACAATATACCAGGTATAAGGGTATTTTCTCCGCCGAAGGGGACTTTTTGCCCAACAAATATATGGATCGCGGCCTTTACGTTACGGTTCTGGGCAAATTCGCCCGGGCCGACGTATCCGGCTTTACCGAAAGCGGCTTTACCGACGTGCCGAACGACTCATATTGTGCTCCCTACGCCGCCTGGGCGTCGAAAACGGGCTTTATGGGCGGCTACGGAGACGGGCTTTTCGGCCCCGGCGACAACGTCACCCGGGAGCAGCTCTCCACCATAATGTGCCGCTATCTTGAAACCTTCGACCTCCTGCCGAAGGGAGATATACCAGAGCTTACATACACCGACGCGGATAAGATTTCCGAATGGGCGAAAAACGGCGTGGCCGTGTGCTCCTATGCGGGACTTCTTATGGGCAGGGATGACGGCAGCTTCGACCCCCAGGGCTATGCCACCCGGGGCCAGTGCGCCATAATAATGGAGCGGCTGGCAAAGTACTCAGACCCCGTGGGCTACGCAAGAGACATAGCCATAATGAAAGGCGAGACGCCCATCGGGCCGGAAGGCTTTGAAGAGCCGGAGGGAGTCTCTGCCATGCCCGACCCGTCGAAGGAGGGCAACGCCAACATCAGCGCATCCGACGGCGTCACCACCGTCGCGGGGATAGCTCTGACGGCGGCGGTATTCGCTACCGACAGGAAAAAGAAGAAGTAAACAGGCCGAGACGTTTTTTCAGGAGGAAAGAACATGAAAAGAAAGCTTTTGTCATTGATTCTGGCTGCGTTGCTGCTCGTTTCTCTCGTGCCGGCGGCAATGGCGGCAAGCGATCAAAACGTTGATCTGACGGTAACTGTAAGAGACTTCAAGGCGGACGGGATTCTGTTTGAAGGCAATATCGTAGGAGCTGAGGGGCTGGTTAAGGATTCCCTGGGAGCGGACAAGAAGCCGGTTTACAATCTCTCCCTTTGGCAGGAGTATTACGGAGATGAAGTGACCCAGAGCGACCTAAACGCCTTTTTCAACGATGTGCCGGGAGTCAATATGTCCACGAAAAAGACGCTGACCCTGCGCCCCTGCGTCGATGAGGAATACGAGGGATACTGGGAAATAGATTCGAGTCTGGATGAAAACGGCAATGAGCTGGACGGCTATTTCCCCATCGACAACGAGCTCTTCGGTAACATCTACGAGTTGGACGGCGAGACATTTGACGATGGTCACAACTACCATTTCTCTGTGGAGATACACACCAAATTCAAATACGTTCAGAACGGACAGTTCTGGTTCAGCGGCGATGACGACGTGTGGGTGTTCTTCAACAACAAGCTCGTTATCGATCTGGGCGGTGTGCACGGAGAAGAAGAGACGGAGATAAGCCTCGACGAGATAGCCTCAAACCTTGGCATCAAGGTAGGAGACATCGTTGACCTGGATATGTTCTACATGGAGCGGCACACAACCGGCTCAAACATGAGGATACGCACCAACTTTGACTTTCTCAACCTGCAGGCCTCAGCCTGGGCCCAGGCTGAG
>JAFYCQ010000169.1 GCA_017539635.1 Oscillospiraceae bacterium | reverse complement strand
GAAAACCTTCATGAAAAACTTAAAGGCGCTCATAATACCCATCCTTTCCCGGGCATTGACGCCCGACAACACTATACATATTGACTTTATGCTTATTGTAGCACAACATGTCCCGTTTTTCAACCGGTTTTTTAAGGGCTTGTAGTTTTGACTTAGATGTATTATAATAGCCGTAAGTTTAATCAGGAGGTCTCCCTATGGTCAGACTTGAAAACAGCGAAGGCTCCATAAATATATCCAGCGAGGTGTTCAACTACCTCGTGGGCGACGCCGCTACCAAATGCTTCGGCGTCCGGGGCATGGCCATGCGTTCCGTCACCGACGGCCTCGTCCACCTGCTCAAGCGGGAGTCCATGGGCAAGGGCGTTTATATTACCTACGGTGAGGATTCGGCCATCTCCATCGAGCTTCACATCATAATAGACGAGGGCGTGAACATCCCCGCCCTCTGCGACAGCATCAGGGGCGAGGTGGCATATAAGGTCACCCGTGCCACAGGCGTTACAGTCAAGAACGTTGACATCTGCATAGACTCTATCATCACCTGACAGGAGGACCTGGCAGTGACAAAGATCATTAACGCTGATTTGTTCCGGGACATGGTGATAAACGGCGCGGCCGCCATAGAGAAAAACCGTCAGGCGGTAAACGAGCTGAACGTCTTCCCCGTCCCCGACGGCGATACGGGCACGAACATGTCCCTCACCATCGGCAACGCCGCCGACGGCATGACGGGCAGAAGCTACGGCTCAGTTTCCGAGGCCGCCGACGCCGCCTCCAGTCTGCTTTTGAGGGGCGCCAGGGGTAATTCCGGCGTCATTTTATCCCTGCTTTTCCGGGGCTTCGCCAAATACTTGAAGGGCAAAAGCGAGGCGGACGCCGTCGATTTCGCCAAAGCCCTTTCCGCAGGCGTGGACACCGCATACAACGCCGTTATGAAGCCGGCGGAGGGCACCATACTCACCGTCTCCCGCGTCATGACTGACGCGGCGGTGGCACTTGCCGCCGAGCAGGAGGACATCGAGGAGCTCCTTTCCTCCGTTCTTGAGGCCGGCAACGAGGCTCTGGCCCTCACCACCGAGCAGAATCCCGTGCTCAAAAAGGCCGGGGTCATAGACGCCGGCGCCAAGGGCTACATCATCATAGTAGAAGGCATGCTCTGCGCCCTCCGGGGAGAAATGGAGGCAGCATCCGGCAAGCGGGCAGAAGAGGACACCTCCGCCTTTTCCGCTTTTTCGACCGAGGAGATAACCTACGCCTTCGACACGGTGTTCATCGTCCGCCGCCACCCCGACAAATCTTTAAAACTCTTCCAGGCGTATTTGGGCAGCATAGGCGACAGCATCGTCATCGGCGAGGACGACAACTCCTTCAAGGTCCACGTCCACACCAACATTCCCGGCGAGGTGCTGACCGAGGCCCAGAAGTACGGCACCCTTGAGCTTGCCAAGATCGAAAACATGCGTCTCCAGCATGAGGAGCTTAAAAGCGGAGGCAAGGCGATAAGCACCGACGATCTGGAGGAGCCCTCCCCTGTCCCCGAAGAGGAACCTGCCGGAGAAAAGAAGCAGTACGGCGTTGTGGCCGTGTGCTCCGGCGAGGGGCTGCAGGAGCTTTTCCGGGATCTGGGCACCGACGTCACCGTCACCGGCGGCCAGACCATGAACCCCTCCACCGAGGACATTCTGAAGGCAGTGGAGAGCGTGAACGCCGAAACGGTCTTCGTTTTCCCCAACAACAAAAATATTATCATGGCCGCCCGCCAGTGCTGCGACCTGACGGAGAAAAACGTAGTTGTGGTACCCACCGCCACCATTCCCCAGGGCATTTCCGCCCTGGCCTGCTTCGATCCCAGCCTGTCCGTCGAGGAATGCTCAGAGCAGTTTTCCTCCGCAATAGAGAGCGTACACACGGTGCTGGTGACTTACGCCGCCAGAGATTCCGAGTTCGACGGCCAGAGCATAAAGGCCGGACAGTATTTAGCGCTTTTGGAGTCCTCACTCATAGCCTCCGAGAGCGACCTTGACATCCTCACGGAAAAGGTCGCCGCAGCTCTTGCGGAGTTTTCTCCCGAGGTGCTGACCATCATCTACGGCGAGGACGTGACGGAGGCGGACGCGGAAAAGCTGGCCTCCAGGCTCTCCGAGGCCATGCCGAAGGCCGAGAGCTCCATCGTCTGCGGCAGCCAGCCGGTTTACTACTACATGATCTCCGCCGAATGACGAGGGATATGGGATGAAATCACCAGCAGCGAAAAAAGGCCTCAAGCAGGCTCACATATCCTTAGGCTACGCCATGGACGACGCCGACTCTCTCCTCGCCAGGGCGAGGCAGGCGGAGTATGACGCTCTGGACATGGACCTCAACTGGCCCAAGATGAAGGTCATAGCCACCCTGGCCGACGCAGGCGAGGAGGGCATGAGCCTCACGGAGCTGGCAAAGGCCTGCATACGGGAAATGAGCACCGTCTCCTCCCTCCTTGCGAAGCTGGAGCGGACGGAGCTGGTCTGCCGCGCCGCCGGAAAAAAGCGGGAGCGCTGCCGCTTCGTCCTCACGGAAAAGGGGCGCGACCTCTATTACAACCGGGTACGCAACAGCTCTCTTGACATGTTCTTCGACGCCCTGACGGAAAAAGAACAGCAGGAGCTTCTTGTCCTGCTGCAAAAGCTCATTAAAAACGGCAAGGAAATGCTGGGAATAGACTTCGTACCGAAGTTTTTGAAATAGTACCGATCACACTTAAAAGCCACGGCCGACGGGCCGTGGCTTTTTTAGCAAACAAAACGAAGTGTTATAGATAAGTCAGCAGCAACAGCCCGGACTGCTTTCACAGCAGCAAGATGCCTGTTTATAAGGAATCGCGTACTCTTTCTGCGACTTACAGCATACGCACGGTGCATTTGAAACGGGCTTTACTGCGCGTACGGTATCCGAGGTATATCGGATATCGCCCACCAGCTTCTCGATCTCCTCATTATTGATGGGCGTTTCACGGGATGAAACGACGGTAAAGTCTTCCCAGCCCGTCTGCCGCATGACCTTTCGGAACTCATCGTGGGACATGGAGCCGCCCAGGCACTCCCCCAGCAGAAGAGGATGGGTGTTAATTTCCTCCGGCACCTTCCTGTCGGCAAAGATGTCGCTGAAGTACAAAACGCCGCCGTCCTTCAGGACACGCCAAATCTCCGAAAAGACACGCTCCTTATCCGGCGACAGGTTTATAACACAGTTGGAAATTACCACATCGACGGAAGCGTCCTCTATCCCCGCCGAGGCCAGGTCCTCAATGAACCCCTTTTTGAACGTGACGTTTGAAAAGCCCCATTTCCCGGCCATTTCTTCCTTGTATTTCTCCGCGACGGCAAGCTGATCTTCATTCATGTCTATCCCGATTACCCTGCCGCTTTCCCCTGTCAGCTTTGATACTACATACACGTCCCTTCCCGTGCCGCAGCCGAGGTCAAGGACCGTACAGCCGTTTATCCTGTCCGGTATCGGGGAGCCGCAGCCGTAGTAACGCATTATTATCTCCTCCGGCAGCTCCGAGACGATCTTTTTTACAGGCTCCGGAATACAGTCGGAAGCGCAGGAGCACACGGCGGATGCCAGCTCCCCGCCCTTAAGCTTCGTCAGCTCCGAGTAATAGCTTTTGACTTTCTCACGGATCTCTTGATTTCTGTCGTTCATTCCCTTATACCACATTATTAAATTGATTTATTGAAATAATTCTATTGTTTAAGCAATACGTACCCTATACTTTGCCTGTGCCGGTTTCCTGTCAACAGCAGCCTTTAAGGCTATGACAGATGCAGTCGGGTTTTTCCTCTATGATCCTACCGAGGGTCCCGTGCATTTCTCTGAGCACATCCTTGTTCAGGGTGTAATAAATGTTTTTACCCTCTCGCCGGTCAGTAACAAGTCCCGCCTCGACAAGGACCTTCATATCGTGGGACAGTGTCGGCTGGGTGATGTTGAAGGATTCAAGGATCACACAGGCGCAAAGCTCCCCGCAGGAAAGCATATCTACTATGCGGAGCCTTTTCGGGTCGGAGATGGCTTTGAGCATCTTCGCCATGTCGATATAGCTCTGTTCCATTTGCACGCCTTTCATAGAATATTTTCTATATATTACACCACATATAGATAATTGTCAATATAT
>JAFYCQ010000168.1 GCA_017539635.1 Oscillospiraceae bacterium | reverse complement strand
TCCACAGGCGAAAATAAGTTCAAATCAGTTTTTTCCGGGAGCATGTATCACGGAAAAAATACCGCTCAGCCCGCAAGTGTGCGACCTAAGGGAGTGCGCGCGGCGGGCTGCTTCCTTCTCACACGAGAAACCAGCGAAGCGTTTCTCGTGTGAAGCGTGTCGGCTTTGACGACACGCAAAAGGGCGGCGCCTTGAAGCGCCGCCCTTTTGCATTTCATCATCAGGCCATGTACTTATAGAAATTCAGTATTATCTGTGCCACCTGGGCGCGAATCGCCGTGCCGCCGGGATTCAGGGTGCCGTCCATGCCGTTTATTATCTTGTTTGCCGTGGCCCACTTCATGGGCTCCTTGGCGTAGTCGTTCACCCTGTCCTTGTCCGGGAAGGAGTTGAAGACGGTCTCGTCGGTATTGGAGACGTCGTAGCCCGCGTATTTGACGTAGCGGTGCATTATGGCGGCCATCTGCTCTCTCGTTATGCTGTCGCCCGGGCGGAAGGTGCCGTCCTCGTGGCCCAAGACTATGCCGTTCTGATTTGACCAGATGACCGGGGCGTAGTAGAAGGCGGAGGAGTCCGTCACGTCGGAGAAGGGGCTTTTTTCCGTCACTGCGGGAGAGCCGGCCATGCGGTAGAGGGCGGTCACGAAGACGGCCCTGGAGGTATAGACGGCAACGCCGAACTCAGATTCGGAAATGCCGGTCATGTAATTGTTTTTGTAAACGAAAGACACGGCCTCGTAAAACCACTGGTCGGAGGACACGTCGGTAAAGGGCAGGGCGGCAGGCGCCTGCCCGCCGGAGAGCTTGTAGTAGCCGTTCACCACTGCCTTTGTGTCAGACGATGCCGTGAACAGGGCCTCGGTCCCGGGAAGGGCGAGACAGCGCACGCCGGGGCGTAATACAGCGCCGGAAGAAAGGACCGCGCCGTTTGTCACGTCCGCGACGCTGCCGGCTTTGGCGGTGTAAGTGAGAGAGCCGCCGGTTACGGCTATGGTGCTGCCCGAGGCGAGGGACACCGCGTCTCCGGCCTTTAAGGTGACGGTATATCCGCCCTTTGTGGCCGTAAAGCCGGAGGGCGCGCCGGAGGACAGCCCCCCCACGGCGGCGGAATAAACGCTTCCCAGGGAGGAATTGATCTCCTTTTTTCCCTCGGCCACCGCGTCGGGCTTGAAGGTGTCGGTTATATATGAAAGTGAAATAAGGGGGTCTGACGATGATCCCGCGCCGCCTGCCAGGGCCGTGCATATGGCTCCGAACAGCAGCACGCAGAGCACCACGGAAACGATTCTTTTCACGGCTTGCCTCCGCATTTTGATGTACAAAAGCATTGTAGCATAAATATCACTTTATGGCAACTCGGAAAAATCGACCAAAAATGTCGCCTTGACCGCATATTTCTTGACTTTTTCCCGCCGGGATAATATAATTCTATAAAATACACCATTTATAATGGGTTAAAATTTTGATTTATAGTTTTTACTTTATATATACCGACTTCCGAGGGGTTTTCAAACAGGAGGCACAAGATGGACGTTTTTGAGAAGTGCTACGACTTTAGAGACGCTGACAATTACCGCGAAATGGGACTTTTTCCCTATTTCCGTGAGCTTCAGTCACGGCAGGACACCGAGGTCATCATGGAGGGACGCCGCAGGATAATGCTGGGGTCCAACAACTATCTGGGCCTCACCACCAAGCCGGAAATAATCGAGGCGGGGAAAAAGGCGCTGGACGAATACGGCACCGGCTGCTCCGGCTCCCGGCTCCTTAACGGCACCCTTATACTGCACCAGCAGTTCGAGCGGGAAATGGCCGAGTTTTTGGGCAAGGAGGACGTGGCGACCTTCCCCTCCGGCTTCCAGTCCAATCTCGGCATAATCTCCGCAATAGTGGGCAGAAACGACTACGTCATCTGCGACAGAGAGAACCACGCCTCCATTTACGACGGCTGCAAGCTCTCCTTCGGCAAGATGCTGAGATACCGCCACAACGACATGGAGGAGCTGGAAAAGCGGCTCCAGAGCGTGCCGGACGTCTCCGGCTGTCTCGTTGTCACCGACGGCGTCTTCTCCATGGGCGGCGACATCGCCAACCTGCCGGAGATCTGCCGCCTGGCGAAAAAATACGGAGCCAGGGTCATGGTGGACGACGCCCACGGCTTAGGCGTTCTGGGCAAGGGCGGCAGAGGCACCGCCAGCCACTTCGGCCTGGAGGATCAGGTGGATATTTACATGGGCACCTTCTCCAAATCCCTGGCAAGCTTAGGCGGCTATATGGCCGCCGACGCCAAGATCGTGGACTATGTCCGGTGCACCTCCCGGCCCTACATGTTCGCGGCCTCTATCCCACCCGCCAGCATAGCCATAGCCACAGCCTCCCTCAGATACTTGAAGGCCCACCCGGAAATAAGGGACGACCTGCTGAACATATCCCAGTACATGAGGGAAAAGCTCCTCAAAGCGGGAGTCAAGATAATAATGAGCGAAACGCCCATAATCCCCATTTACACCTACGACCCC
>JAFYCQ010000167.1 GCA_017539635.1 Oscillospiraceae bacterium | reverse complement strand
GGTGTTCATCTGGCGCACCCGGTTGCGCTCGGAGCGGTACAGGATATAGGCCTTGGCGGTGGAGATATAGCCGTTGTCCATGAGCACCCGCTCGACTATATCCTGGATATGCTCCACCTCGGGAGTCTCGCAGTTTTCCACCTCCAGTATGGCCACCACCTTGTCGGTCAGCTCGGCGGCAGTTTCGTCGCTGTCCTGCCTGTAGGTGGCGGTGAAGGCCTTGATTATTGCGTCCGTTATCTTCTGACTGTCAAAGGGAACTATTCTTCCGTCTCTCTTTTTAATAGTCTCTATCGCCATTTGTAAACCCCTTTTCTCTGTTCCAAATTTTTCCAATGAAACACAATATATTGTGTTGAGCTTGCCGTGATAGCTTTATAATAATACAAGTGATAGTTGGACTTGTCAAGAGGAAAAACCAACGATTTGAAAAATATGTGATGTTGACGGGACAGTAGCTATAATATATAATGTGTTTTACGGTAATCCTTTTTAACTGACGGAGGTACGACATGTACTACATAGACAGAAAGCTTGTAAAGCAGAACGCCAAGGCAGCGCTTAAAGCGAATTACTGGTCCATCGTGGGCTGGACGGTCCTGGGCATGGCGATAATAGCCGCCTGCTTCCTTTTCGCCCAGATCCCTTATATCGGCATAATAGGACTTGCGGGCATAATATTCATTGTGCCGGTGGTGTCCTGCGGCGTCAATTATTACAGCTACAAGATTTACAAGGGTGAAAAGGCCGGGGCCGCTGAGCTTTTCGCCGGTTTTTCCGACAAGAACTTCATACACATAGTGGGCGGCTACTGGTGGATGACATTGTTCACCTGGCTCTGGAGCCTGCTGTTCATCATCCCCGGCATAGTGAAGAGCATAGCCTATTCCATGACGGGCTATATCCTCATAGACCAGCCCGAGGTGGGCGCCAAGGACGCCCTCAAGCTCTCCATGGCCATGACCGAGGGCCACAAGGGGGAGATATTCGTCATGTACCTGAGCTTTATAGGGTGGATGATACTGGACTCCATAACCTCCGGCATAGTCGGCGTGTTTTACGTGCATCCGTATATGTTCATAACCATGGCCGGTTATTACTACGAGCTCAAGGCCCTCTATGAGGGCAGAGTCCCCGAGGGAGAGCCCAAGGCTAATGAAGCGCCCGAGGAAAAGACCGAGGGCAGCCTTGCCTACGTCCCCGAGGAGAAGGCCGAGGTCAAGGAGCCTGAAGAGGAGCCGGAAATGGCCTCTTTGGAGTTCCCCGACGCCCCCACGTGGGAGGGCGCCGCTTCCCAGGAATCTCCCGGCGAGCCCTGCGAATATGAGGCGGACGAATACGAGCCGGATGAAAAACCCGGGGAGGAGCCGGAGGAGACAGATGGAGATTGACCTGGTCCAGTTAAAGCTGAACGCCAAGGACGCGATAAAGAAAAAGGAGAACAGGGCCATCCTGGCCTCCATAGCCGTTTTCCTGCTGCTGTATGCTTTGACCTGGCTGCTCATAAGGCTTTCCGGCTATTCCGAGTGGTATTCGGGCTATTCCAATTTCGTGGTGAAGGCCTTCAAGACCACGGGGACCATGCAGCCGGTGCCCTACGACGTGGTGGCCTGGCCGAAGGTGGGCACGGCGGCAATAATACTCTGCGTCGTCATATACGTTTTGAGAATGGTGCTCTCCGGAGGCTATTCCTCCTGGTGCCTTAAGGCCGCCAGGGGAGAAACGCCCCATATAAAGTGCATTTTCGACGGCTTTTCCTATTTCGGGCAGGTGCTGCTGCTGTCGATACTGAAGGGCATTATCGTGGCCGTGGGCCTCTGCGTGTTCATCGTGCCGGGCATCTATTTCGCCTGCCGGTACAGCCTGGCCTTCTACGCCTTTTTCGACGATCCCCGGGCGGGGGCCATAGGCGCAATGCGGCGCTCGGCCCAGCTCACAAAGGGGCACAAATTCGAGGTCATCAAGCTGACCCTCTCATTCATTCTGTGGTTTTTGGCGGCGGAGATCATCGCCTCCTTCACCATATCCCTTCTGGACGTCTGGGTGAGGCCCTATTATGGTTTGACCTACGCCTATTATTACGACGCCGCCGTATCCCGCACCGACGGCACATCAATGTATAACGATAATGAGGAGACAAAATGATAACAGTAAACGACCTGTCGCTCCAGTTCGGCGGCACTGTGCTTTTTTCCCGGGTTGACCTCAAATTCACCCCCGGCAACTGCTACGGAGTCATCGGCGCCAACGGCGCGGGCAAATCCACATTTTTAAAGATACTCTCCGGAGAACTGGAGCCCACCGGCGGCACCGTGGAGATTAAAAAAGACGTCCGCATGTCGGTACTCAAGCAGGATCAGTTCATGTATGACGAATACCCCGTAATGGACACGGTCATCATGGGCAACATGCGGCTTTACGAGTGCGGCAAGGAAAAGGACGCCATTTACGAAAAACCGGACTTCGACGACGCCGACGGCATCCGTGCCGCCGAACTGGAGGAGGAATTTGCCGAGCTGGGCGGCTGGGAGGCGGAGTCAAATGCGTCTCAGCTGCTGCAGGGCCTCGGCATCCCCACCGACCTGCACCAGACGCTCATGCGGGACATGGATCCCCGGCAGAAGGTCAAGGTGCTCCTGGCCCAGACACTTTTCGGCGAGCCGGACGTGGTGCTCTTGGACGAGCCCACCAACAACCTGGATTTAGAGAGCGTGGTGTGGCTGGAGGACTTCCTCATGGACTACTCCGGCACCGTCATCGTCGTATCCCACGACCGCTACTTCCTGAATAACGTCTGCACCCACATCGTGGACATCGACTACGGCAAGATAAAGATGTACGTGGGCAACTACGACTTCTGGTACGACTCCAGTCAGCTCATGCAGAAGCTCATAAAGGACAAAAACCGCAAGGCCGAGGAGAAGATAGCGGAGCTGGAGGAATTTATCCGCCGGTTCTCCGCCAACAAGTCCAAATCCCGCCAGGCCACGTCGAGAAGAAAGCTCCTTGACAAGATAACCATAGAGGAAATGCCCGCGTCCAGCCGCAAATACCCCTGGGTGGGCTTTACCATGGCAAGGGAGCCGGGCAAGGACAGGCTCTTCGTTACAGACGTTTCCAAGACCGTGGACGGAGTGAAGATACTGGACAACGTGTCCTTTATAATGAACAAGGACGACAAGATAGCCCTTTTAGGCGAGAGCGAGATCGCCGTTACGGAGTTTTACAAGCTGCTGGCCGGGGAGACCGAGCCGGACTCCGGAACGATAAAGTGGGGCGTATCCACCACCCAGGCCTATTTCCCCAAGGACAACTCCCGGTACTTTGACGGCTGCGACGACAGCATTATGGACTGGATACGCCAGTTCTCCGAGGACAAGAGGGAGAGCTATCTGCGGACATTTTTAGGCAGGATGCTGTTTACCGGAGACGACGTATATAAGCCGGTAAAGGTGCTCTCAGGAGGAGAGAAGGTCCGGTGCATGCTGTCAAAAATGATGCTCTCAGGCGCCAGCATACTCCTCTTCGACCAGCCCACGAACCACCTTGATCTGGAGAGCATCGCCGCTCTGAATAACGGCATGTCGGACTTCAAGGGCAATATAATCTTCACCACCCACGACCACCAGCTGACCCAGACCGTCGCCAACCGGATAATAGAGATAAAGGACGGCAAGCTCATAGACCGCAAGATGACCTACGATGAGTACATCGGTCTGGAGGAGACCCAGAGCAGGATCGCCGAGGCAAGGGGATAAAAGGGCTTCCTGAAAAGCAAAATATCAGCCGGAACATAATGCAGGCAAGCCGTGTGCCGGATCTTGCCCGGCGCTGCCTGCCACGTAACCTCATAATAAGCACTGCGGGCAAAGTTTTTCTCCAAAACTGTTGACGAAAACGCCCCGGAGGGAGTATTATAATCCATGGATCTCAATCCCGACACGGTGCTGACCGACACATAAATCAACAAAGCGGCAAAGGACGCCGTTTAAGTGTTCTGCGGCTATTACGACGCCGCGTCCGCATATAACAGACCAGGTAATCCCTGAGGAGACAAAAATCATGGAAAAATACGAAAAGATGTCAATAGAAGTTATAGTCTTCGAGACTGAGGATGTCATCACCACCAGTGATACCGGCACCCCGGAGGTAAACAACTGATTCCACAGCGATCGGAGGCAGTTATGAAGCAAAGATTATTGCGCGCTCTCGCACTGCTTTTGGTGTGCGCCCTTATGTGCACTACGGCGCTTGCCTTTACCGACGATAAGGACATCGGCGATAATTACAAGGATGCCGTAGAGGCCATGGTGAAAAAAGGCGTTATTGAGGGCTATGACGACGGCTCCTTCAAGCCCGGCGAGACCCTTACCCGTGAGCAGGGGGCGAAGATAATCGCCTTTCTCTGCTTAGGCAAGACGGCGGCGGAGGCCCTGACCTGCAAAAAGGCCCCCTTCGACGACGTGGCGGCGGATCGCTGGTCGGCTCCCTATATCGCCTGGTGCGTGGAGAAGAACATCGTCAACGGCTACGGGGACGGCAATTTCGGCCCCGGAGATACGCTGACCGGCGACCAGTATGCCAAAATGCTGCTGTGCGCCCTGGGCCTTGCGAAGAATGTCAGCGCCTACACCGGCGACGACTGGTATAAGGCCGTGCGTGCAGACGCGAAGGCAGCCGGGCTTTATGACGGCGACCCGACTATGGAGTCCTCAGAGCCCATAACCCGCGGCCAGGCGGCGCTTCTGAGCTGGAACACATCCCAGGCAAGCGAAGCGGCGCAAAAACCGTCAACGCCCGCAACCCCGTCCGGCGGCGGCTCATCCGGAGGCGGTTCGTCCGGAGGTGCGTCCGGAGGCGGATCGTCCGGCGGAGACTCGTCCGGAGGTGCATCCGGCGGTGGTTCATCCGGCGGAGACTCGTCCGGAGGAAGTACTTCCAGCGGCGGCTCATCCGGCGGAGGCTCGCCCAGCGGCGGTTCATCCGGCGGAGATTCGTCTGTGCGTACGGACGATAACGGCGATATTATGTTGCCGGAGGTACCCTGAGAGGTCTTATACAGATAAATTAAAACAGCAGGCGCACCCCTTTGGGGGCGCCTGCTGTTTGTGTGTTTAAATGTGTCGCCGCGGGGCGGCGGAGTTCTATTTGCTTTCTATCAGTATCCTCAGAGCCTCAACGGCGACTCTGATCTGCCGTTCCGTGTCGGTGCAGTCGGGCTCATTATACCCCGCCGCCTTGCGCTCCTGATTCCAGACAGCGCCGAAAACCGCGCCGCATTTGACATCTATGGCCGCCGCCACGGTGAAAAGGGCGGCGGATTCCATTTCACTGGCCAGAACGCCCAGGCGCTTCCACGCCTCCCATTTGTTGAGGAGCGTCCAGGAAACCGGCATCCGCTCCGGGGAGTGCTGTCCGTAAAAGGAGTCCTTGCACTGAACCACCCCCACATGGTGAGGCAGCCCCAGCTTTTCAGATGCCTGCTTCAAGGCGAGAGTGACGTCAAAGTCCGGCACGGCGGGGTACTCTATGGGGGCGTATTCCCGGCTGGTGCCCTCCATTCGGACGGAGCCGGAGGCGATGACGCAGTCGCCGGATCTAACCTTCAGGTTTATGCCGCCGCAGGTGCCCACGCGGATGAAGGTCTCCACGCCGCACTGCTTTAATTCCTCCATGGCAATGGCGGCGGAGGGGCCGCCGATGCCGGTTGAGGTTACGGAGACCTTTTCCCCGGAAAGGGTCCCCGTCCAGGTGACGAACTCCCTGTTCCTGGCGACGAACTGAGGATTGTCAAAATACCGGGCTATCTTTTCGCACCGCCCCGGGTCACCGGGGAGGATGCAGTATTTTCCCGCCTCGCCGTAAGAAAGGCCGATGTGATACATTTTTTCGGACATGGTACACCTCCATGTGTTTTTTCTAATTTTACAATATTATATCGTTTTCTTCAACATAAAACCAAAAAGTGCCGGGGAATAATCGGTATATAGGGCAGATAATAACCGTGCAAAAATATTTAGGAGGTATGGAATTTGAAAAGGATCCTGCTGCTTATACTTGCCCTGGCGCTGATTTTCTCCCTGGCCGCCTGCCGGATGCGCTATATAGACGGGCTGGTGACGGACACTCCTCCGGACGCTGATGTTATCGACAGCGAGAACGAGGACGCCTCCCGCAAGGCTGCCGACGAGGCCCTTAAAAAGTCAGACGATGCGGACAGAAAGCTCCGGGAAGGGGACAGCGGCATGGCCGACGGCCGGAAGGACAGGAGCGGAGAGCCGGAAAAGGATCTGCAGGAGAGAATGAAGGAAGCAATGTAAAAGCGAAACAGCCGACAAAAACGCTCCCCGAGGCGGTGTGCCTCAGGGAGCGGCGCTTTTATTGAGTCTATATAACCGTCCCGCTTTTTGCCGCTTCCTCGGCGTATCTCTGTTCCCGCTTT
>JAFYCQ010000010.1 GCA_017539635.1 Oscillospiraceae bacterium | reverse complement strand
GTCTTTGCCCAGGGGGAGGACATAAACGTCTTCGTCATCGACACCGAGGTATATTCCAACACCGGCGGCCAGGCCTCAAAGGCCACGCCCTTAGGCGCGTCTGCCCAGTTCACCTCCTCCGGAAAACGCAGCTCCAAGAAGGATTTAGGCCGCATAATGATGGCCTACGGCACCGTTTACGTGGCCCAGGTGGCCATGGGCGCCGACCCGGCCCAGCTCATCAAGGCTCTCCGGGAGGCCGACGAGTTCCCCGGCCCCTCCATCGTGATAGGCTACACCCCCTGCATCGCCCACGGCATAAAGATCGGCATGTCAAACGTGCAGGAGGAGATGAAGCGGGCGGTAAAGTCCGGCTACTGGCACCTCTACCGCTACGACCCCAGGCGCGGCTTCAAGCTGGATTCCAAGGAGCCCTCCATGTCCTTCCAGGAATTTCTGGACGGAGAAGTACGCTACGCCTCCCTCAAAAAGAGCTTCCCGGAAAACGCCAGGACGCTCTTCGCGAGAGCCGAAAAAGAGGCAAAGGAGAAATACGAGGCGTATAAGAAATTAGAGGGATAAACGCAAAACCCTCCCCTGAGGTTTCCTCAAGGGAGGGTTTTTTATTTAAGACTTAATAATTAATAATGAATAATTGAGGTGTCGCCGGAGGCGACGAATCAAATTCATTCCGCCTTTGACGGAATACCGTAATTATTAATTCTTAAGTTTTCAGTTTTCAGTATTCATTAAAGGCGCTTCGGCGCCGTATCATATCCTCCCTATCCTCACATTCCCTGAGGAGGTGTCGATTTTTATACTGCCGGAGCCGTTGCCGGAGACGTACCTGTCCCCGTCCCGTTTAAGGGGCACATCCCAGCTCACGTCGCCGCTGCCGGTGTCAACGTCCAGAGTAAAGTCCGCGTTTTCCGGCATGTAAAGCTCCACGTTTCCGGAGGAGGCGTGGATATCGGCCTTTGCCGGGGCAGTCTCCAAAAACGCCCTGACGCCGCCGGAGGAGGTGGAAGCGTCGAGGTTTTCAACGCTTTCGGCGTAAATCTCGATCGCCCCGGAGCTTGTGCCGGCTTTTATACTGCCTACGCTATCCGCGTGCAGCGATATTTTGCCGGAGGAGGCACCCAGGTCGGCGCTTTCGCAGTCGCCCAAAAGAGTTATGTCCATATCGCCGGAGGAGGCGGAAGCGTTCAGCTTTTTCGCCGAAAAATCACCGGTTATCCGCCCGGAGGATGCCCCTATCTCCGCCTTATCGGCGGTTATTCCGGTAATGCTTACATAAGCGGAGGAGACGTCTGTTTTCAGAAAGGAAAGGGGGACGCTCTCGGGGAGCCGGACCGTAAGCTCCTTTTCCCCGGTCATGATGCTTACGCCCACGGGCGCTGAGTATATGATGCGCAGCGTCGTGCCGTCCAGGAGCCAGTGGACCCGCTTTGAGTCCGGCAGCTCCTGGCTTGTGGTCTCGATTATCTCCACCGTATCGCCCCGGTGGGTCTCCACGGTAACGATCCCGCTGCTCCAGTCGATATCCAGGCTCTCGACCTTTTCCTCTATTACGGCGTCGCCCACCGAATAATCAGCCATATCGGCGGCATTGACAGGCACTTCAAAGGAGCAGGCGCAGAGCAGCGAAGAAGCAAGGGCGGCGCATGTTCCGATAACGGCGATGTTTCTGATTTTCATTTCGTTTTTCTCCCTTCTTTTATCAGTCCGATTATGGCAAGAACGGCTCCCGCCAGTATTCCGGCTATCAGCACGGCCCACACCACGTTTCCGTCTATCGTAAAGGCGTTCCAGATAAACGGCGAGAAGGCGGGGATGCCCGCGGGCCTGCCCATAAGGACATCTATGGCGGGCCCTGTGAAGAAGCCGAATATCCCGACTACGGCGCAGCAGGTGCCGGCCTTTATCAGTCCGTTATACCGGGGGAATCTTATGAGGGCGAAAATCACCCAGGCGAGAATCATAAGGGGCAGGGACACGGCCAGGGCTATGCTCCAGTACAGCGCCGATCTGACGTAAAGCCCTATGCAGACCATCATCAGAATGAAAAGCCCCGTGTCTGTGAGCATCACTTTTACGCCCTTGTTTTCCCCAAGTCTCCCGGCTACGGGTCTCGCCCTCACGACGAAGGGCAGGAACACTGCGGCAAGGCCGAAAAGCGACGCCGTGGCCGCCACGAAATACCACCGTCCGCCGGTGTATATGCAGCATACGGCCAGGAGGATCAGAAGGCTCGCCGTAAAAGCCGTTATCGTCCAAAGCCATCTGTTTTCAGAAACCATAAGCGGCACGATAATGAGGGAGGCGGCGACCAGAAGCGAGGCCAGCACTATGAAAAACCAGCTCAGTCCCGCGCCGGAGGCCAGGTCAACTATGAGGCAGACAAGTATCGGCAGCATGAATATCGCCGCCACCACAGCGCCGACAAAGGCGCTTTTACGGCGGAAAAATTTTGCCTGACGGGAGATGACCTCTCCCTTTTCCTTTTCAATCGTCTCTTCTATAGCGCCGTCGCCCAGCCGTGATAGCAGTCCGGCGCAAACAGAGCAGTCGGCTATGTGTTCTTCCACGGCCCGCCGGCTCTCCTGAGAACAGACCTCGTCCTTATATAAAGGCAGCAGGTCTCTTATAAGCTCGCAGCTATAAGTCACGTTCACCCATCCTTTCCTGTATTTTCAGCCGGGCGCGGTGATAGGTCACCCGGGCCCAGTTTTCCGTCTTTCCGAAGATGGCGCCTATCTGCCGGAAGGACAGCTCTCCGAAGACCCGCATCTCGAACACCTCCCGGTAAGGCTCATTAAGCTCGTGCATGGCCTTATGCACCCGAAAGGCGTCGTCGGCGTCGGCAACGCTCTGCTGAAGGTCCTCCCCCGAGGGGGCGTCCCCCTCCGGCAGAGGCTGCTCCCTGCCGCGTTTTCGCGTCTCGTCGAAGAAAAGGTTTTTGGCGATGGCGCACAGCCATGTGACTTCGCCGGACTCGCCCCGGAAGGGCTTTTTGGCCGTCATGGCCCGGTAGAAGGTCTCCTGGGTCAGCTCTTCCGCCGAACTTCTGTCCCGGGTCAGCGTAAGAACGTAGGAATATACCCGCATATAGCAAAGCTCATAGAGCTTTTGAGCCTCGTCCTTCTCCATGCGCCATCACCTCCTTTCGCCTTTGTTCGTCAGTTAGACTGAGTGATCTCAGTTTCGTTACAGGTATTTTTAAATATATTTCAAGCCCCGGCTTCTGTCAACCGCCGGGGCCGCTTGCCTTTTGGCTTTCGTTGTGATACGTTATAAAAAAACAGATAAAACTAATGGAGGCGTTCTGCATGAGACGCTTTGAAAACAAGACGGCTGTAATAACCGGCGCCGCCCGGGGCATCGGCGAGGCCATCGCCCGCCGCTTCATCCGGGAGGGGGGCAGGGCCCTGCTGGCCGATATAGACGAAGACCAGCTCAGGAAAACGGCGGAGAGCATCGGCGAGGGGGCATACCCGGTTTTTGTCGATGTGCGCTCTTCCGATTCCGTGGCGGCCATGGCAAAATACGCATCGGAGCTCTTCGGGCAGGTGGACATCCTCTTTTCAAACGCCGGTATAATGGCCTCCTCCCCCTTTCTCGAGACGCCGGAGGAGCAGTTCTGCGACGTGATGAACACCAACGCCAAGGGCATGTTCCTGGTGGGAAAGGCCATAGCCGGGCTCATGGTGAAGACCGGGGTAAAGGGCGCTATAGTGAACACCTGCAGCTCCTATTGCAATATAGTCTCCGCCGGCACCGCATCCTACTCCGCCTCAAAGGGGGCCGTTCTGCAGCTCACAAAGGTCATGGCCGTGGACTTGGCGCAGTACGGCATACGGGTGAACGCCTTTGCCCCCGGCTTTGTGGATACCCGCATAGCGGCGAAAAGCCTGTCAGACCCCAATAAGGTGGAACGCCTCAAATCCCAGTGGTGCATAAAGCGCCCCTCAGACCCCTCCGAGCAGGCCGCCGTCGCGCTGTTTTTAGCCTCCGACGACGCCTCCTACATGACCGGCGAAATCGTCTTTGCCGACGCCGGCTGGCATATCGTATGACCCGAATCCATCACCTGCGCCCCGCCTCAAAAAATGAGGCGGGGCGCTTTTTTGACAGTTTTCAAGTTGTTTCCTGCAAAATAATTAAAGTCATCCATGTAGGCTTGCATGCTCGCAATAACGTATTGGCCCCCGAAAATGCCGTTTTTTAGGCGTTTTGTACAATAATTTTTGATTTTCGGCGCAAAAATCGGCAAAGCTACAAAATTGTAAAAAACGGCTATTTTGCACTTGCAAAACTAAAAACTTGCATTTATAATTATGTTTGTCAGCCAACATTTCGTCCGGGCCCAGGCGAAATGAAATATTATTTCGGAGGTATTTATTATGCTGGACAAGAGAATGACGGACGAAACCGTAACGTATCACCGGGGAGACAAGGAAATCGAGGTCCGCAAGACCGTAAAGATAGATATGCATGACAAGGTCGCGCTCGTGACCGGCGGCGCCAGCGGCCTCGGCCTCGCCACCGCCATGAGGCTCCTGCGCAACGGGGCCAGGGTGGTCATCGCCGACTACAGCCCTAACGTAAAAGATGTGGCCGAGAGCATCGGCGCCGAGTGGATACAGATGGACGTCACCAGGGAAGCCGACGTACAGGCCGCCGTTGACAAGGCCGTGGAGTGCTACGGAAAGCTCAGCATCGCCGTGGCCAGCGCCGGCATCGGCGGCACCAACTGCAACATCGCCGAGGAGACTCTTGAGGACTGGAACAAGGTCAACGCCGTGGATTACACCGGCGTAATGCTCACCGACAAGTGTGCCATAAACCAGTTCCTCAAGCAGAAGACCGGCGGCGTCGTAATAAACATCGCCTCAATGTTCGGCCTCGTGGCCGTGCCCTCAAACGTGGCCTACTCCGCCGCCAAGGGCGGCGTCGTCAACCTTACCAAGGCCGCAGGCACCGCCTTTGCCGACAGGGGCATCCGTGTAAACTGCATCTGCCCCGGTGTAATAAACACGCCTCTGGTCCCCCAGAAGGAGAAGGACGCCTACGCCGCCCTGCATCCCTCGGGGAGGATCGGCGAGGACTGGGAGGTCGCCTCCATCATCGCCTTCCTTTGCAGCGACGACGCCCGCTTCATAACCGGCGCCGCGATACCGATAGACGGCGGCTACACGGGAGTATAAATGCTTAATCTAAAGATCGGGGCGCTTTCGACATGAAAGCGTCCCGATCATTTATTTTTTCAGCTCTTTTTCAAGCTCGGCCTTTGCCTTTTCGTATTCTGTAAAGTGAACCGTCCTCATTCCGAAGACCCGGGCGGATTCGATGTTGTCCGGGTTGTCGTCTATAAAAACGCATTTGCCGGGGTCAAGGCCGTATTTTTCGCAGATAATCCCGAAAATGGCCGGGTCGGGCTTTATTGCGCCCACGTCGCAGGAGAAAACTCCCCCGTCGGTAAGGGGCAGAAATGCCAGCACGTCCGGTCTTGCGTTCATGACGTGCTTTGAGTAGTTCGACAGGTACAGCACCCGGTAACCACGGCTTTTGAGCTCCTTTATCCAGGGTATGGCGTAACCCCTCAGGCCCATGCACCGGCCGATGTTCTCGACCGTCATGCGGATCTCCCGCTCGTATCCCGGATCGGCGGAGAGGATCTCGGATATGACCTCCTCCTTGTCCCTGCCGTAGTCCAGTTCGCTCCAGAAGCCAGTCCCCCAGACGGCCTTCAATACCCTTTCCGCGACGGTTTCGTCCTCAAACAGCTCTCTCACATAGGGCTCGTAATCAAAATCTACAAGGACTTTTCCGATATCAAAAATCACCGTATTGATCATAGTTTTTTCATCCGTTTCAGCAAAAACTGGGCGCAAAGGCCGGTGAAGAGACCGGCTATCACGCCGGAGAGCATCAGTACCGGCAGGTAGATTATGAGCCCCGCCGTCTGTGCTATCAGCATGGCCGCGGCTATCTGGCCTATATTGTGGCACACGGCGCCTATGACGCTGCACACCCAGACCTGGTTTTCCGTAACTATGCGCCTCATTATCAGCATGGAAGCGTAGCAGAGCAGCCCTCCGGCAAGGGAGTATATAAGCGTCGTCATCTGCCCGGAAAACACGCTGCCCAAAAAAACGCGGCAAAGGAGTATCGCCAGGGTGTCCTTAGGCCCCAATCTGAACATGGCATAGACAGTTATTATATTGGCAAGCCCCAGCTTGATGCCCGGTATGGGCACCGGGACGGGTATCTGGGCCTCGACTATGAAGATTATCAGGGCGACCGCCGTCAGCAGCGCCATGCGGACAATTCTCTTCGTCATATCGCACCTACTCCGAAACGGCGTCCAGCTCCGTCGCCCCCGCGGCTCTTATCACCAGCCGGTGGGGCATGCAGACGATGGGCGTGACCTCGGTGGAAAGCCACCCTCTGTTCACGCACACAAGGTCGGGGCAGTCGGCATGGGAGACGCAAATCCTCCCCGGCCGGACGGTAACGGTGTTCACGCCCCCGTCACGCCAAAAAACGTCAAAGCTGTACTCCCGGGCGACGGCGTTCAAATCTATCTGACGAATCACGGTCCCGTCCTGCACCACCTCAACAACGGCGCTGTCCCTCTTTAAGTTCAGCGTAACGGCGGTCAGCGCCGCCAGTACCACGGCAGCGGCGGCGATTATTATTATCCAAGTCCTCGTTTTAAGCATTTTCAATGACCGTTATTTCGTATCCGCAATCATCCGCGGGGGTGAAGATCTCGTCGAGTCCCGGCGTCAGGATAAGTCTTCCGTCGTCGGTTATGAGGGCCATGTCGAAATCTCCCCGCTCTTTCCAGAAGCTCTCCGCCTTCTCCTCTCCCATTATGAACAGGGCGGTGGACAGGGCGTCGCAGTAAAGCCCCTCCTCCCCCATCACGGTCACGGAGATCAGGCCGCTTTTGGCGGGATAACCCGTCGCGGGGTCCATTATGTGCCACCAGACGTTTCCGTCCTCATCCTCAAAAAACCGCTCGTAGCCGCCGGAGGTTATGAGCGCCTTGCCGGAAAGCTCAGCCACGCCAACGAGCCCCTGCCCCTCCGGGTGCTGTATGCCCACCCGCCAGCAGGAGCCGTCGGGCTTTTGACCCAAAGCCAGGACGTTGCCGCCTAAGTTGAATAGGGCGTTATCGATCCCCGCCTCCGCAAAGATCCCTCTTAGCATGTCCACGGTGTAGCCCTTG
>JAFYCQ010000166.1 GCA_017539635.1 Oscillospiraceae bacterium | reverse complement strand
GTTTATCAGCCATTTTTCTGTCCTTTTCCGTCGAAAAACAGGAAATAAACAAAAAATGCGATGACCCCAACCACGATGAAGCAGTCGGCCACGTTGAAAACGGGGTATTTTATAAATTCCAGCTCAAACATGTCCACCACATGGCCGTAGAACAGCCTGTCCAGCAGATTGCCCACGGCGCCGCCCAGCACCGCCCCGGCGCAGATCTTGCCGAAGCGCCCGGTGCGGGCTTTTACGATGAACACCGCAATGGCCGCCGCCAGCACGACGGAGAGGACCGTGGGTATCCATCCGGCTTTTGCGAACATGGAAAAGGCGGAGCCGGTGTTGTGCACGTGGGTGAGGCCCACGACGCCGGGGATGAGCTCCATTTTTCCGTAGGGCTCGATATTAGCGATTATCCACCTTTTGAAGAGCTGGTCGCCGACGGCCACCGCCGCCGCAATGATGAAATACAGTACCATTTTTTCCTCGAAAAAAGCAGGGGCTTTTTTGCCCCTGCTTTTTGTATCGTTTATATAGCCTTTGCGCACCGGGGACACAGCTCCGGGTGTTCGGGGCATTCGCCCACATGCTCGTCATGAGTCCAGCAGCGGACGCACTTGGGAGCGTCGGAGGCCTTGACGCTCACCTTTACTCCGGGCATTTCCGTCCCCTCATAGCCCTCGCCGTCGCAGTATTCCACCGTGACCTTGGAAACGATGAAAAGCGTCTTGAAGTCGGCGTCGGCAAGAAGGGCGAAGTCGGGCTTCGCCTCCTCGGTGACGAAGAGGGTGACCTCGGCGTCCAGGGGCTTTCCTATGAGCTTGTCGGCACGGGCCAGCTCCAGCGCCTTGTTCACGTCGTCCCGGAGAGCCTGGAGCTTTTCCCAGACAGCCGTCTCGCCCTCGCTCAGCTTTCTCTGGGGGCAGAGGGGGAGTATGTCGTTTAACATGACGTGGCGCTTGTCGTCCCCGGCTTTATGGGGCATGGCCTTCCAGATCTCGTCGGAGGTAAAGGCCAGTATGGGGGCCAGAAGGCGCACCAGCGTGTCGAGTATCTCGAACATGGCGGACTGGGCAGATCTGCGGGAGAGGCTGTCCTTTCCGTCGCAGTAAAGCCTGTCCTTGATGACATCCAGGTAGAAGTTGGACATCTCCACCACGCAGAAATTGTGGATGGCGTAGGTGACGCCGTAAAACTCGTACTTGTCGTAGGCAGCGAGGCATTTTTCCTTGAGTGTTTCAAGGGCCGAAAGCGCCCACTTGTCCAGGGTCAGCATGTCGTCACAGGATACGGCATCGTCCGGCGTAAAGTCGGCAATGTTGCCGAGGATGTATCTGGCGGTGTTTCGTATCTTGAGATACTTTTCGGAGAGTTGCTTGTATATGGCGTCGGAGCAGCGGACATCCAGCTTGTAATCGGCGGAGGCCGCCCAGAGCCTTATGAGGTCGGCGCCGTATTTTTTGATTATATCCTCGGGGGCTATGCCGTTGCCCAGGGATTTGTGCATGGCCTTGCCCTCGCCGTCCACCGTCCAGCCGTGGGTGAGGACTATGGAATAGGGGGCACGGCCCCGGGTGGCAACCGAGGTCAGAAGGCTGGACTGGAACCAGCCCCGGTACTGATCGCCGCCTTCAAGGTACATATCTCCGGGCCAGACGCCGGGGGAATCCAGCTCCATGGAGGCCACGTGAGTGCTGCCGGAGTCGAACCAGCCGTCCAAGGTGTCGGTCTCTTTGGTGAAGGTGTCTCCGCCGCAGGAGCAGGTAAAGCCGTCGGGCAGCAGATCCTTTGCGTCCATCTCCACCCAGGCGTTGGAGCCCTTCTGGCGGAAGATGTCGGATATCTTGGCTATGGTCTCGGAGGTGCAGATGGGCTTGCCGCACTTTTCGCAGTAGAAAACGGGGATAGGCAGGCCCCAGTTCCTCTGGCGGGAGATGCACCAGTCGGCGCGCTCTCTGATCATGGAGATCATGCGGTCGAGACCCCAGTCGGGGTACCAGGTCACGCTCTCGGCGGCCTTGACCGCGTCCTCCTTGAAGGCATCCACGGAGCAGAACCACTGATCGGTGGCTCTGAATATTATGGGCTTCTTGCAGCGCCAGCAGTGGGGGTAGGAGTGGTGTATATCCTCGGAGGCCAGAATGGCATTCCCGGCCTTTAAGTCGGCAAATATGGGCTCATGGGCCTGCTGGACGTTTATGCCCTCGTACTTGCCCGCGTCGGCGGTGAAGCATCCCCGGTCGTCCACGTTGACGACCAGATCCTTGCCGGCCTTTATCTGGGGGTATTTCTGGCAGACGAAGAAGTCGTCGGCGCCGTAGGCGGGAGCCGTGTGGACGCAGCCGGGCAGGTATAGAAAAAATTTATCTTGCTCACTTCGTCTGCGGCGTGATTCATTAACAAAAAATAAAGAAGATTTGCCTCTTTTCGACGTT
>JAFYCQ010000165.1 GCA_017539635.1 Oscillospiraceae bacterium | reverse complement strand
CATGGACGACGCGAAGATCCATTCCATCCCCGAGATAGCTGCGAATTGCAGCGAGGCTCAGCTTATCCACGAGGCGGCCATCGGCAAGATCGCCGGCGACCAGATACTTAAGCTGGAGACTTTGGGACTTACCGAGGAAGAGGCCGAGGACTGCATCTTGAAAGGATTTATGTCCTGACGAACTGCGCCGCGTGGAGAACCACGCGGCGTTTTCACAAGGAGGGATATGTTTGGTACCCTGGAGCGAGAACAGGATAAAATGGTATGACCGGGCGGTAAAATACTGCGGCTACGACGACGCTTTGATCAAAGCCGTGGGAGGTTATCTGCCAAAGGACGAGACCGTATGCGATCTGGGCTGCGGCACGGGGTATCTGGCCCGTAAGCTGGCGGAAATAGGCTACAGCGTCACCGCCTTTGACAAGTCCGGGATCACCCTTGAAAACCTCAGGAGGATAAAGGAAGAGCAGGGGTTAAAGAGCCTTACCGTTACGGAGGGAAGCTGGTATGACCTGCCTGAAAAACCCCTGTGGGACAACGTTATTATGGTCATGGCCGGTATGCTGGACGTGGATATGGAGCTTTTTCTCACCCTGGCAGCAAAAAGGCTCATCATCATAACGAAGGACGACGACCGCAGCCACGTCCAGGCCAACGGCGTTTCCGTAATGAAGCATCCGGAATTTGAGCAGATGAAAAAGCTGCTGCAGGGCTGCGATTACGATACCTTCAACTTGACGATCCAGTTCGGGCAGCCCTTTTTGTCAAAGGAAGAGGCGAAGGAGTATTTCCGGGTATTTGAGGCGGACACGGAATCCGCCGACAGCAAGCTGAACCTGCTGGAACAAAGGGACGGAGAATACCCCTGGTATCTGCCGAATGAAAAAAACATGCGAGTGTTCGCCGTGAGGAAAAAACCATGACGAGAGAAAAGACGATAATCAGGACCAGCGTTATAGGCATCGGAGTAAACGTGCTGCTGGCGGTTTTCAAGCTGATTGTGGGCAGCATTTCCGGGTCTATTGCCATCGTCCTCGATGCCGTGAACAATTTGAGCGACTCGCTTTCATCCATAGTCACAATAATCGGCACGAAGCTGGCGGGGAAGAGACCGGACAAGACCCATCCCTTCGGTTATGGCCGCGTGGAGTACCTTACAGCCACCGTCATTTCCGTTATCATACTTTACGCCGGCTTTACCTCCCTCATCGAGTCCGTAAAGAAGATAATAAACCCCACGGAGCCGGAATATACCAATGTGACACTGATTATCGTCGCCGTGGCGGTCATCATCAAATTCCTGCTGGGGAGATATTTCGTCAGAGTGGGAAAGGAAGTCAAGGCAAGCTCTCTGGTGGCCTCCGGCAAGGACGCCTCTCTTGACGCCCTGGTTTCGCTCACAACGCTTATTGCCGCAGCCATATTCATCCTCTGGCACGTCAGCATAGAGGCATATTTAGGCGCCATAATCGCCCTGCTGCTCATACGCTCCGGATTCCAGATGCTGAAAGAGACACTTTCCCAGATACTTGGAGAGCGGCCGGACAGAGAAAAGGCGCTGGAGGTAAAGGGACTGGTTGAGACGTTCCCCGAGGTCTCCGGCGTTTTCGACCTGGTGCTGCACTCCTACGGGCCGGACTCTCTGGTGGGCTCCTTACATATCGAGGTGCCGGACACCATGACGGCGGACGATATAGACCGGCTGGAGCGGGAGATCGCCGAGAAGGTCTATAATGAGAGCAGCGTCATTCTTACGGGCATAAGCGTTTACGCCAAAAACACAGCGGAGGGCACGGCTGCCCAGATCAGGGACGACATTTACCGCCGGGTCATGGCCCACAAATACGTTCTGCAGCTCCACGGGTTTTACTGCAGCGAGGAGGAAAAGCTCATCCGCTTCGACGTGGTGGTGGACTTCGCTGCCCCGGACAGAGGGGCGGTATTCAAGGAGGCGGTGGCCGACGTTCAGGCCGCCTACCCGGAATACAGGATAGTCGCCATACCGGACGCGGACGTAAGCGACAGGGAGTAAGTCATATTATCCGTAAATAATTGAAAAAAAGACGCTTCTGCGCGGGTGAAAATGCCTTTGCAGAAGCGTCTTTTTTTACTAAAATTTTTTACCCCTCGCAGAGGGCTTTGAGTTCGTCTCTTTTGGCGTTTATCTCCGCTAAATAGCCGCTGTAATCCGTCTGGGTGCCGGACCTGAGAAGCTCCGTCGCCTCGGTGACGGGTTTTAATATGGGGGTGAGGGAAAGATTGCTCAAAACGCCCTTAAGGGCATGGGCGGCTTCAAAGGCGGCGGTAAGGTCGCCCTTTTCTATCGCCTCGTTCAGCTTTCCGAAATTGCCGTCGTTTATGGCGATGCCTAT
>JAFYCQ010000164.1 GCA_017539635.1 Oscillospiraceae bacterium | reverse complement strand
TTCAGCTCCTCCTCCGTCGGGGGCGTGCCCTCGCGAATCACACGGGAGAAGATGCCGGTGACAACGGCGGCGTACTCCGGCGGGCGCATGCGTCCCTCTATCTTAATGCATTTTACGCCTATTTCCTCCAGCTCCCGCAGGTGGGAGACAAGGCAGTTGTCTTTAAGGCTCAAAGGGTGGTCGTTTCCGTAGGCGGCGGAGGAATAGGGCAGGCGACAGGGCTGGGCGCAAAGGCCCCTGTTTCCGCTGCGCCGGCCTATAACGGCGCTCATGTAGCACTGGCCGGAATAGCACATGCAAAGCGCCCCGTGGGCGAAGACCTCTATTTCCGCCGGTGACTGTGCGCAGATAGCGGCGATCTCGCTTTTCGGCAGCTCCCGGGCCAGCACTACCCGCTCGGCCCCCATGGCGGCGGCCACCCGGACGCCCTCGATATCGTGTATGCTCATCTGGGTGCTGGCGTGCAGGGACATTTCCGGCAGCGCCTTTTTAAGGGCCCGCATGAGCCCTAAGTCCTGCACCAAAATGGCGTCGGCCCCGGCCCGCTGGGCTCTCTTGCCCAGATCCACGGCCTCGGTGAACTCCCGGTCGGTTACCAGGGTGTTTAAGGTAACGTAAGTCTTTACGCCCCGGACGCGGCAGAATTCGCAGGCGGCGCGCAGGTCTTCTTCTGTAAAGTTTTTGGCGTTTCGCCGGGCGTTGAACCCGCCGAAGCCCATATATACGGCATCCGCCCCGCTCTGAACGGCGGCCACGACTCCCTCAGGGGAGCCGGCGGGCGCAAGCAGCTCTAACATAGTTCCTCCAATGGATATAATATGTTACCTTACATTATAACACCCGGTGTTGTACATAACAACTAAAATTTAAATTGTCCCCGGTTGAATTTATAACTTGTATGTGCTACAATGTCGAAAGTCTGTTCAAAGAGGTAATGCCCATGAAAAAAACGATCGCATTGCTCCTGTGTCTTTTGTTTCTTGCGTCGGTATTGGCCGGCTGCGGGGAAACGGAGGCGGGAGTTGCCGGAAACGAGCCCCAGAACACCGAGCCCCAGAGCACCGAGACTCCCGCTGAGACCGGCGGCATCTCCGCAGCCAGTCCCGACGCCTATGACGCGGACCTGGTCGTTCTGCAGCTGGACGGCGAGGACGTGACCTGGGGCGAATTATACCCCTGGGTGAGATACGCCGTAACCGCCTTTGAGGAGAGCTACGGAGAGGTGGAGGACATGTCCGCCCCCATATCCGAGGAATACGACGTGACCTACTCCGAATATATCCTCGGCAGGGCCGCCGCAATGATGCGGTATTACAAAAGCATCGAAGTGAACGCTGCGGCCAAGGGCATAAAGCTCTCCACCGAGGACGCCGACTATGTTGAGAGCACCATGACGGAGTACAAAAAGACCTTCGATGGCGACGAGGAGTATGAGGCGGATATAGAGACCCGCTTCGGAAACGAGGAGCTTTACCGCTACATGATGGAGATGAGCCAGCTCTACTCCAATATGTTTGAGAGCGTCTATGGCGAGAACGGCGAGAAGCTCCCGGACGACGAGCTCCAGGCGGCCATCGAGGAAAAGGACTATATGATGGCAAAGCACATCCTCATAAAGACCACGGACGAGGACGGCAATCCCCTTTCCGACGAGGAAAAGGCGGAGAAATACGCCCAGATGGAAAAGATCCTCGCCGCTTTAGACGAGCTGGACACCCAGGAGGAAAAGATAAAGAAGTTCAACGCCCTCATGGGGGAATACTCCGAGGACACGGGCATGCTGAGCTTCCCCAAGGGCTATCTCTTCACCACCGGTCAGCCCGTGCCGGAATTTGAAGAGGCGGTCAGAGGACTGGAGGAATACGAGTACAGCGGTATAGTTGAGAGCGCTTTCGGCTACCATATAATCATGCGCATGCCCGTCGATCCGGACGCCACGCCCATGGAGTACAGCCAGTATGCCGCCTACGGCATTGCCTATCCCCTGCGGGCGCTGGTGGCGGAGGAGAAGTTCTCAGATGCCGTCACGGAAATGGCGCTGGAGCTGCCCCTGGAGACTACAGATAATTATGATACGATTGACCTGGCCGAGGTTTTTCCCAAATAAATCCGAATAAAAGGGCAATAATAGGACCGGAGGATGTTTTTCCTCCGGTCTTAAATTTTTTCGGAGACAAATATGGGGATTCTTAAAGCCTTTTCAAAAATACTCAGGCCGTCGGTGAAAAAGTAGGGAGCGGACAGGTCTGCGCCGCCCGACCCGAGGGATATACGGGCCGTGTTTTCCGGCTGCGCCGACTTTGCACAGCGGGAGATAAAGGCCGGGGAGCTTACCGCCTTCGTGTTTTTCATAGACGGACTGACCGGCGGCGAGACGGTGGCAAGGGAGATAATAAAGCCTCTTTCGGAAGGCCGGCTACTTTCCGGCGCGACGGCAAAGACCGCGCCGGAAAAGCTTATGGAGGGTGGTGTGTTCGCCGCCTCGGCAAACCTGCGGGACACTCTGGGCGAGACGCTTTCGGATATCCTGTCGGGCTTTTGCGCCGTCGTGTTCGAGGGCTCCGGCAGGGCCGTCTGCTTCGAGGCCAGAAGCCCCGACAAGCGGAGCGTGGAAGCCCCGAAGGAGGAAAAGGTCGTCAAGGGCTCCAAGGACGCCTTTGTGGAGACTTTGCGGACAAACACGGCTCTGGTGCGGAGAAAGCTGCGGAACGAAAATCTGAAAATCATGGAGTTTACCGCCGGCAGCGGCAGCCATACGCTGATCGCGCTTATTTATATAGACGGCTTTACCAGCCCCCAAATAGTCGCCGAGGCATCAGAACGGCTCTCAAACATGGAGGTGGAGGGGGTCATAACCGCCGCTGCCGTGGAGGAATGTCTTGCCGACCAGCCGAAGACCCCGTTCCCCCAGCTCATTACAACGGAAAGGCCGGACAAATTCTGCCTCAACCTGCTGGAGGGGCGGGTGGGAGTGATAGCCGACGGCATGCCCCTGGGGTATCTGGCCCCCGGCACCTTTGCCCAGTTTTTCAAGGTGCCGGAGGACTCGGCAAACCATTTTATAGTGGGCACGGCTCTGACGGCGCTGCGCTGCGCCGCCATGCTCCTGTCGCTGCTGCTGCCTTCGCTTTTCGCGGCGGTGTCCATGTATCACCAGGAGATGATACCGGCAAAGCTCCTCCAGTCCATGATAACGGCAAAGCAGAGCGTGCCTTTTTCCTCCCCGGCGGAGGTGCTTGTCATGCTGCTGTCCTTCGAGCTTTTGCAGGAGGCGGGGTTGCAGCTTCCGAACCCCGTGGGGGAGACGGTGTCCATAATCGGCGGCCTCATCGTGGGCCAGTCGGCGGTGGAGGCCAGGATCGTTTCCCCGGTGGTGGTGATAATCGTGGCCCTCTCCGGAGTTGCGGGTTACACGACCCCCGACCAGGACATGGCCTCGGCCATGAGGCTGTGCCGGTTTCTGCTGGTGTTCGCCGCCATCGCCGGGGGAGTTTTCGGCATGATGACGGGCCTTGCGCTTCTTTTGTACCACCTCTGCACCCTGGAGAGCTTCGGCGTTCCATATTTGACGCCCTTCGTGGGGACGGATGTGCGGGAAATGCTCAGAGCCGTCGTCCGCCCGCCGATCAGGCGGGGAAGCCTGCGGGAAAAGGCCCTTAAAACCAGGCGGAGGTGGATATGAAAAGAGCGGCGGCAGTGCTTGCCGCTGCCGCCCTGCTCTTAACCGGCTGCTCCGGCGTGCGCCTTAAATACAGGGATCTGGCAAAGCTCCAGATAGTCCGCACTCTGGCCGTGGACCGGGAAGGCGGCGGCGTCACCGTCACCGCCGAGGCAGGGGAGGACGGGGGCGCGAAAATATACACCGTCTCCGCCGCCTCCTTCGGCGAGGCTGTGCACCTTATGCGCACGGCCCCCGAGTGCGGAGACACCTTTTTCGCCCACACCGAGCACCTGCTCATAGGCGAGGCGGCGGCAAAAGAGGGCATCGAGGGGATAATCGACTTTGTGGTCCGCTCCACGGAAATGAGAATGGACGCGGATGTTTTCATCGTCAGAGGCGACGGGGAAAAGGTGCTGAAAAGCGCCGGCGAGGGCGGCGTTTCCGATTTCCTCAGCTTCATGAAGGATTACGCCGCCCGGGAGGGGAGCAGCTATATGACCGACTGCGCGGACGCCGCAGCGGAAATAGAGGAGGGAGGGGCGTTTCTCCTGTCCGCTCTGGAGCTGCGGCGGTCCGGGGATATTACGGGGAGTGAAGCCCTCGCTTTCGACGGAGGTTTGGCGGTTATTTCCGGCGGGAAGCTGCAATATTTCCTAACGGAGGAGGAAGCACGGGGCGCGGTGCTCATTGAAAACAAATTCCGGGGCGGGGTGGTGACGGTCCCCGGCCCCGGCGGCGAGGCGGCATTAAGGCTCACGGCGGCGAAGGTGAGACTGAACCCGGTTTACGAATCGGAAAAACTCGTCTCTTTAGAGCTCCTGGGGGAGATGGAGGCCGGGGTCATCCAGGCGGAGGGGGCGGACCCGAAGGACGCCGGGACGAGGGAGGCCCTCGAGCGGGCGGCGGCGGAAAGAGAGGCGGAGGCGATCCTGCTTGCCGTAAAAAGAGCGCAGACGACCGGTCTGGATTTTCTCGGGCTGGGAGCGGAGCTTTACAGACAGTCGCCGGTGAGATTCACCGGGGCGGCAGGAAACTGGGAGGAGCTTTTTCCGGAACTGCCCATAACGGTAACGGCCGCCTGCCGGGTGGCGAGGACCTACGAGCTGGGAGAAGAGCTTAAATAATATTAAATAGTATGGGGGGCAGATATGGAGAAAAGGGATAAAATGACCGCCCGCCAGCTCAGGGTGCTGACGGGCCTCAGCCTTCTGTCCCCCATGATACGCCAGCTCTCGGACGTGCCCACCCGCCTTGCCGGGCGGGCCTCATGGCTCTGCCCGCTGTTCGCCGCCGTCCCGGCGGTGCTTTATACTATATTATTAGGCTGGTTTCTCAGCTCCCGCCGGGAGGGGGAGGGCCTGGGGGAGCTTTTTTGCCGGAGCGTGGGCAGTTTTCCCGGAAAGCTCGTTTCGTCTCTTTTCGGAGCGTGGGACGTCTTTTACTGCGGCTTTCTGCTCTGCTCCTCGGCGGAGCGGCTGGTGGCTTCGGTCTATGAATACGGGGGAGGCAGGGCGTTTATTATAGTCACGCTCTTATCGTCGGCCGTCTTTGCCCTGGGGAAGCTGAAAGCTCTCGGCAGACTGGCCGAAGCCTTCCTGCCCGTTATGGCAGCGGCGCTGGCGGTGATACTGGCCCTGTCGCTTACGGGCATATCCTTCCAAAACCTCACCCCCGTGAGCCGCATGGATATGATCCCGGCGGCTTTGGGCGGCCTTGCTCTTTCAAATTTCGTCAGCATGCAGGCGGCCCTGGCATTTCTGGCCGGGAGCGTCCCGCCGGAAAAAGGGGAGATAAAAGGGAGAGCGGGAGCCGTCTGCCTCTTGATGCTGTGCATGTTCCTTTTGCAGACGGCAGTCGTGGGCGGACTCTCGGCGGGCCTTGCCGCCCGGCTCCAGTTCCCGTTCTTCGTCATGGTGAGGAACGCCCCGGCCCTGTCCGGCGTGGACGGTTTCGAGGCGCTGGCCGTGGCGCTGTGGGTTGGGACGGATCTGATCTTCGCCGCGGCGCTTCTGTGCGCGGCAGCGGAGATCTTCCGCGCCGATATCGGGGGAGCAAGGCGGGAGATATTCGTCATTCCCGCGGCGGCGGCAGCGCTTTTCTGCGCTCTATTTCTCTCCGGGAACGCTTTCAGGCTGCGGGAAATGGCCGAAACTCTGCTTCCGGCGGTGAACGCGGTGTTGAAATTCGGGCTTTTGCCTTTGACGCTTTTTATCGGTAAAGCGCGAAAGAGACTGTGAAACAGGCTATTTTGTGCTGTTTGCAGGCATAAAAATCAATATATAGTGAGGACAAAAATGTTTAAAAATATTGCCGATTTTTATGGAAAAACAGC
>JAFYCQ010000163.1 GCA_017539635.1 Oscillospiraceae bacterium | reverse complement strand
GGCGTTGAGCTCCTTGACAATACGCCAGTATTCTCTGCAAAGCTCGCCTTGTCTCGACGAAAACGAGCTCCGTAAAAACTGCCTCGCACCCGTGAGCTGTCAATATTCGGATGATTTTTGTTCCGGCTCGGGTTGGTTGGGCTGGCGCCCACCAATCGAGACGGGGCAAAAAGCGCCGAACAGGGGCGCTCACGGGCGGCAGGGTTTCAACTCCCCTCGCCTTAAAGCTTTTAATCAGATATTAGTATCAGCTGTTTGAATGGGGGAATACACTATGTTCAAGGATAAAACCGCAATCATAACCGGCGGCAGCCGGGGCATCGGCGCTGCCGTGGCGAAAAAGCTGGCGTCTATGGGCGCCGACATCGCCGTCATCTACGCTGGAAACGAAAACGCCGCCAATGAGGTATGCGGCTTCTGTCAGGATACCTACGGCGTCACCGCCCGGTGCTACAAGTGCGACGTGGCGGACTATAACGCCGTAAAGGAGACCGTGTCCGCCGTCAAGAACGACTTCGGCGGAGCCCATTTCCTGGTGAACAACGCCGGCGTCACGAGAGACGGCCTTATCGCCGCCATGAAGGAGAGCGACTTTGACACCGTAATCGACACCAATCTCAAGGGCGCCTTCAACATGATCCGCCACACAAGCGGCCTTTTCATCCGGGGAAAATTCGGCAGGATAGTGAACATCAGCTCCGTTTCCGGCATGATGGGCAACGCCGGTCAGACCAATTACTCCGCCTCCAAGGCGGGCATAATAGGCCTTACAAAATCCGTGGCCCGGGAGCTGGCTTCCCGGAACATCACCTGCAACGCCGTGGCCCCCGGCTTCGTGGACACGGACATGACGAGAGCCCTGCCCCAGGACGCGGAAAAGATCGCCGCCTCCATACCCCTGGGCAGACTGGGCACGCCGGAGGACATCGCCGAGGCCGTGGCTTTCCTTTTGGGAGCCTCCTACATAACCGGAGAAGTTCTCAGAGTTGACGGCGGCATAGCAATGTGAAGCTATTAAAACGAGACCCGCTTCGCCGGGCTCTCGTTTTAGCAGGATTTCAGCCCGCCGCGCGCACTCGCTTTCGTAAGACGCTCGCACACTTGCGGGCTGAGAAGTATTTTTTCCGCGATACAAGCTCCCGGAAAAAATGATTGAAATTTTTTCACCCCTGAAGGCGTGAACTCAAGCGAGGCTCAGCTTCTATCTATTACTCACCGGAGGCTTATATGAACAAAGAAGAGATAATGAACATACTCCCCCACCGGGATGATATGCTGCTCCTGGACAGGGTCGAGGAGGAAAACGGCGAGGCCCACGGCTTTTACCGGGTGAAGGGCGACGAATTTTTCCTCCGGGGCCACTTCCCCGGAAACCCGGTGGTTCCCGGCGTCATACAGTGCGAGATACTGGCCCAGTCCGTATGCGTGCTGCTCTCCGGCGCCATGTCAGAGGACAAAACGCCCCTCTATACCGGCCTCAACAACGTGAAATTCAAAAACCCCGTGCGCCCCGGCGACCTGTTTGAGACGAAATGCCGCCTCACCCGGCAGAAGCCCCCCTTCTATTTTGCCGAGGGCGAGGGCTATGTGGGTGACAAGCTCTGCGTCAAGGCGGAGTTTTCCTTCGCCGTCATGCCGAAAAAATGAGCATAGACATGAAGGGCTCAAAGCCCCTTTTCCACCGGGTCAGCTATTTTGAGACCGACCAGATGAGCATCGTCCACCACTCAAACTACATCCGCTGGATGGAGGACGGCAGGACCGACTACATGCGGCAGAACGGCGTTGACTACGCCTGGATGGAGACCCAGGGCGTCATAATGCCGGTGGTCAGCGTCTCCTGCGAATACAAGGAATCCGCCTTTTTCGACGAGATAGCCGAAATACGAACCAGGGTCGCTTTCTTCAACGGCGTGCGGCTTAAATTCGAGTACGAGATACTGAACGAAAAAGGCCATGTGCTCGTATCGGGCAAAAGCGAACACTGCTTTCTCGACAAGGCTTCGAGAAAGCCCATAAATCTTTATAAAAAGCTGCCGGAGTGCTGTGAGATCACCGCCCGGCTGATAAAAGAGGAGGAACAGGCTTGAACAGAGTTGCTGTAACCGGTCTCGGCGTCATAAGCCCCCTGGGCAACGACGTAAAGACCTTTTGGGACGCCCTTATTGCCGGAAAATGCGGCATAGGCCCCATTACGAAATTCGACACCACAGATTTTAAGGTCAAGGTAGCCGCCGAGGTGCGGGATTTTGACCCCGCCGCCTTCATGGAGAGGATGGACATACTCCACTCCGACCTCTATACCCAGTTCGCCATCGGCGCTGCCGTGCAGGCCGTTGAGGACAGCGGAGTTTTGGGCACCGTCCCCGATGAGCGGATAGGCGTCTATATCGGCACCGGCACCGGCGGCATAGCTACTTTTATGACCGAGCACAGAAAGCTCATGGAGAGGGGCCCCAGGAAAATATCCCCCTTCTTCATACCCATGATGATCTCCAATATCGCCTCCTCCATGGTGGCCATGAGATATAGCTGCAAGGGACCGGCCCTTCCGGCGGTGTCCGCCTGCGCCTCCGGCAGCAACGCCATAGGCGAGGCCATGCGCCTTATACGCCACGGCTACGTTGACGCCATGATAACCGGCGGCTCCGAGGCCACGGTCAACGAGCTGGCCGCCGCGGGCTTTTCCAACATGCAGGCCCTGTGCTTTTCCGATGATCCCCTGAATGCCTCCCTGCCCTTTGACAAAAGGAGAAGTGGCTTCGTCATGGGCGAGGGCGCCGGCGTCATCGTCCTGGAGGAGTATGAGAGAGCGGTAAAGCGGGGCGCTCACATTTACGCCGAACTATCCGGCTACGGCTCCACCTGCGACGCCTACCATATGACGGCCCCCCACCCGGAGGCCGAGGGCGGCGCGAGAGCCATAAAGGACGCCTGGACGGAAACCGGCATCGAGACCGACAAGATCTACTACAACGCCCACGGCACCGGCACCCCCATGAACGACAAGGCGGAGACGATAGCCATAAAGAAGGCCTTCGGCGAGGAGACCGCCCATAAGATACTCGTCAGCTCCACCAAGTCCATGACCGGCCACATGCTGGGCGCTTCGGGAGCTGCCGAGGCCATAGTGGCGATAAAGGCCCTCACGGAAGGGATCGCTCCCCCCACCATCGGCCTTACTGTCCCCGACCCGGACTGCGATCTGGATTACGTGCCCCTCACCGCGAGAAAAGCGGAGTTCGACGCGGCCCTCTCCACCTCTTTAGGCTTCGGCGGGCATAACGCCTGCCTCGCCTTCAAGAAGGCGAAATGATGAAAGACACAAGGATCTATATAACCGGCATGGGCGCAGTCACCCCCGTGGGCGTGGGCGTGGACACCTACTGGGACGGGCTTCTTTCCGGCAAATGCGGCATCGGGGAGATAGAGGGCATGGACACCGAGGCCTTCCCTGTAAAAAGAGCGGCCCAGGTGCGCGGATTTGAGCCGAAGGATCACCTCCCCAACCGCCTTGTTATGGACTTAGAGCCCTATATGCAGTTTGCCTATGTCTCTGCCATCGAGGCGCTTACAGAAAGCGGCCTCGACCCGAAAAGCGACAGAGTGGGCATCGTCATGGGCACGGCCCTTGCCGGAGTCACCACCATGTGCGCCACCGGCGCTGCCGTGGCCGCGGGCAAGCGTGTCAGCCCGAAATTTCTCACCAAGGCCATGGGCAACATAACAGCCGCCCAGTTCGCCATAAATTACGGCGTTAAGGGCCCCAGTATGACGGTCACCACCGCCTGCTCCTCCGGGGGCGACGCCATATCCCTGGCCTCCCTGCTGATAAGATCCGGCCAGGCCGACGCCATGATAGTCATGGCCGGGGAATCCATACTCTGTGCTCCCGTGATCCAGTGTCTCACCAAGACCGGCGCCCTTTCCAAAACAGGAGAGAGCCGCCCCTTTGCCCTTAATCGCAGCGGCTTTGTTTTGGGTGAGGGCGGCGGAGCCGTCATTCTGGAAAGCGAGGAGCACGCAAAGGCGAGAGGCGCGAAAATATGCGCCGAGCTTCTCTCCTGCTCCAACACCAACGACGCCTTCAACCCCGTCTCCCCCGACCCGGAGGGCGAGGGCGCGGCCAGGTGCGTCGATCTGGCGATCAAGGCGGCAGGGCTCTCCCCCGACGACGTGGATTACATAAACGCCCACGGCACCGCCACCCACGCCGGAGATATAGCCGAAACGCTGGCCGTCCGGCAGGTTTTCGGTGACAGGCCTGTTTTCGTCAGCTCCACTAAAGGGGCCACGGGCCACATGATGGGCGCCGGCGGCATAACCGAGGTCATCGCCTGTATAAAGGCCATTAAGACCGGTATAATGCCTCCCAACACCGGCCTTACTGAAAAAGACCCGGAGTGCGGCCTTAACATCGTCACCCCGGAAAACAGCAGACACGAGGTAAAGATCGCCATGTCCAACGCCTTCGGCTTCGGCGGACAAAACTCGTGTGTGATAGTGGGAAAAGTATAAAAAAATAAGACTTACCCGGAAGTAAATCCTTTAAAACAATTTAGGGCTGCCATCATGGCAGCCCATTTGTCATATTTATTATATGCGCCAAATACCCCGCGCCAAAGCCGTTGTCTATGTTCACCACGGACACTCCGGCGGCGCAGGAATTGAGCATGGACAAAAGCGCCGAGACTCCGCCGAAGGAGGCTCCATAGCCCACGCTTGTCGGCACGGCGATGACGGGGCATGACACAAGCCCCCCTATTACGCTGGGAAGCGCCCCCTCCATTCCGGCGGCGGCGACTATCGCCCTGGCCTCATCAAGCTCGGGCAGGTGGGCCAAAAGCCGGTGGATGCCGGAAACTCCGGCGTCATATACCTTGGTTACCCGACTGCCTAAAACCTCCGCCGTAACGGCGGCCTCTTCGGCAACAGGCAGATCGCTCGTCCCGGCGCATACCACGCACACGCTGCCCTTTAGAGGCTTGTCCTTTACCCGATCGACGACGCCAATGCGGGGCGTTTCAAAATATTCAAGGCCGGGGATGTCGTCCAGCGCCGAGGCCTTGGCATCGTCCAGCCGGGTTATGAGGATGTCCCGCGCCCCGGTTTCCTTCATAGCAGCGACTATGCCCCGTATCTGCTCCGGCGTCTTGCCCTGGCCGAAAATGACCTCCGGCACGCCTTTTCGCAGGGCCCGGTGGTTGTCTGGCTTTGCAAAACCCAACTCTGTAAAGGGCGCCTCCGTAAAAGCGGAAAGCGCCGCCTCGGGGCTTATCTCCCCGTTTTTTACGCTCCTTAAAAGCTTTAACGCCTTATCTCGTTCCATCAACATCCAACTCCGCCGCCGAAAAGTATTCCCGCAGGAGAGATATAAGCTCCCGCTCCTCGTTTTTAGCCTTCAAAAGCTGGCTTTTCTGCACCTGCAAAAGCGCCCGGTCATCAGATACCCGGACGCGAAAATCCGAATAGCCCCGGGAAAAAAGGGCATTTTCCGCCGCCTCGATCTTAATCAGCTTTTCTCCTTTAAGCCTCTCCCCTGTTTTGACCCTGGTGGCAAGGCAGGCGTAGGAGGGCTTTTCCGCCGTGAACAGCCCTGCCTTTTCCGACAGCCGTCTCACCTCGTCCTTCGTTATCCCGCAGAGGCGAAGAGGCGACAAAACGCCAAATTCCTTAAGCGCACGAAAGCCGGGGCGGTCTGAAATGTCGTCGGAAAAATTCGTCCCGTCGCAGACGGTCTCATAGCCGTCTGACCGGGCCTTTTCCATTAGAGCCGAAAATATGTGGCGCTTGCAGTAATAACACCGCTCCCCGTCGTTCCGGGCGATCTTCTCATCGGACAAAACGTCCGCCTCAATGACCGTGAGGCGGGCATTTGTTATTTCGCAGATCTTCTCCGCGTCTTTCATTTCAAATTCCGGCTGGAACTGGGATCTGACAAAATACGCCCCGGCGTCGCAGCCGGCCGAAACGGCGGCGTAAAGGAGAAACGACGAGTCCGTCCCGCCGGAGAGGGCCACGGCGATTTTCCGGTGCTCTCCAAAAAACTCCGAAAGCGTCATTGGGCGTACATTTTCCCCACGATGAACTTTACGAGCCTCGTGGGGAGCACCTTGGCCAGGAAGGTAAAAATCCCGTATTTCGCCCCGATGACGTATCTGGGGCGCACGGCGCTTTTTGTCGCCACGTTTGCTATGTATTTTCCCGCGGCCGCCGGGGTCATGCCGGTCTGCTCGTCGTGCTCCATAACTGCAACGGAGCGGGAAATGCGCCCGCCGTATTCCTCGTCTCCGGCGGCGCTCTTCTCCCTGGCCGCGGTAAAGCCCGAGGCAATGTCCCCGGGAAGCACGGTAGTTACCTCAACGCCGTAGGGGGCGACCTCATTGGAAAGGGCGTTGGCAAACGCCAGCACCGAGGCCTTGGATATGGAGTACCACCCCTGGAAGGGAATGGATATCTCCCCGGCCACGGAGGAGAGGAAAACTATCCTGCCCCGCCCCGCCTTTCGCATTATGGGCAGCACGGCTTTCGAGCAGTTCACGGCGCCGAAGAGGTTTACCTCCAGGAGCCTTTTTGCCTCGTCGTTTTCAGTAAATTCGCAGGCGCCGGAAATGCCGAAGCCCGCGTTGTTTATAAGGACTTCTATGCGCCCCTCTTTTTCATATATCTCACCTATGACCTCCCGGACGCGGTTTTCGTCCGTTATGTCGGCGGTCACGTGGATAACGCCGGGAGCGGCGTTATTACGGCGGGAAAGCTCATAAACGGTGTTTCCTGCTTCCCGTAAAGAGGCGGAGGCGGCACGTCCGATACCGGAGGAGCCGCCTGTAAGAATGATCACCTTTTTCAATTTTCGAACTTTGCCAGCACGTCAACGATGATGTCAACGGCCTCGTCCACAAGCGCCTTTGTGTGGGTCGCCATGAGGCTGCACCGCAAAAGGCATTCGCCGGGGGCGCAGGCGGGGGGCAGAGTGGCGTTCACGTAAACGCCCCGCTCGTAGAG
>JAFYCQ010000162.1 GCA_017539635.1 Oscillospiraceae bacterium | reverse complement strand
TAAATGTTGCACTTTGAAAAATCAACGGCGTTTGTTTCATTTTGATGACATTTAAACATTATCAGCGGCCTTTCCGTCCCGGAAAGGCCGCTGCGTCTTTCATTTCTTTTACTCTTCTTTTTTGCCCTTTAATCCGTCTATCTTCGCCTTGATCTTGTCGTCGATATCCGTCTTGTCCAGCACCTCGTTTACCTTGGCTTTGATCTTATCGTCGATGTCGGTCTTCTCCAGAACGTCCTCCACCTTGGCCTTTATCTTGTCGTCGATGTCGGTCTTTTCCAGAGCCTCGTCAATTTTGTCCTTGATTCCCATGAGGTTACCTCCCTTTATAGGATTAATGTATGTAAATTATATTATAAAATACACAAAATTTCAACCCTTACCGGATCTTCTTTTTAAGCTCGAAGAGCAGGTTCATGGCCTCAATGGGCGTCAGGGTGTTTAGATCGGTGTTTTTAAGGGTCTCGGTTATCTCGTTTTCCCCCATGTCCTCCAGGGACATCTGGGGGCTTTCCTGCTTTTTGGGGGCTTTTTGCGGCGCGGGGGCCTCCTGCCCTCCCTCTATGGCGGCGAGGATGACCTTTGCCCTCTTTATCACGCTGTCCGGCACGCCGGCAAGGCCCGCCACCTCTATGCCGTAGCTCTCGTCGGCGGCTCCCGGGACTATCCTTCGGAGGAAAACCAGGTCGCCGCCCCGCTTTTTTGCGGAAATCGAGAGATTTTTTACGCCGGGCAGCTCATTTTCCATCACCGTCAGCTCGTGGTAATGGGTGGCGAACATGGTCTTGGCCCCTAACTTTTTGGCGTCGGAACAGGCCTCCAGCACAGCTCTTGCTATTGCCATGCCGTCATAGGTGGAGGTGCCCCGGCCAATCTCGTCTAAAATCAGCAGGCTTTTGGACGTGGCGTTTTTAAGTATCTCCGCCACCTCGGTCATCTCCACCATAAAGGTGGATTTGCCGGCGGAGAGGTCGTCGGAGGCGCCTATGCGGGTGAAGACCCGGTCCACTATGCCGATGCGGGCGCTCTTAGCCGGGACGAAGCTGCCTATCTGGGCCATGAGGACGATCAGGGCCGTCTGGCGCATATAGGTGGATTTGCCCGCCATGTTGGGGCCCGTGATTATGGCGGTGCGGCAGTCCGGCACCCCCAAAAGCGTGTCGTTGGGGACGAAAAGGGCGTCCTTTTGCAGCATTTCCACCACGGGGTGACGCCCGTCTTTTATATCGATGACGCCGGAGACGTCCACCTCCGGGCGGCAGTAGCCGTTTTTGACAGCCACCTCGGCCAGAGCGCAGCTCACGTCAGCCTCAGCTATTAAAGCTGCGGTTTCCCGCAGCCGCTCCCCGTTTTCCGAAACGGAGGCGCACAGGCCGGAGAAAATGTCAAATTCCACCTCGGCCAGCCTGTCCTTGGCGGTGAGCAGCTTTGTTTCCAGCTCCTTTAATTCCTGGGTGATGAACCGCTCGCAGTTGGTTAGCGTCTGCTTGCGGACGTAGTCCGCCGGCACGTCGGAGGACATGGAGCGGGGAATCTCGATATAATACCCGAAGTTCCGGGTATAGCCCACCTTAAGCCTCTTGCCCGTCCGCTCCTTTTCCCGTGCCTCTATTTCCGACAAAACCCCGTCGCTGTTTCTTAAAAGGGCGCGAAGGCTGTCCACCTCCTCATCGTAGCCGTCCCGTATCATGCCGCCTTCCCTTATGGAAAAGGGCGGGTTGTCGGTTATGGCGGCCGACAGCAGCTCGCATATATCCTCCAGAGCGTCCATCCGGGCCGCGGCCTTTAAGGCGGCGCTTTTCATATCGGCAAGGTGTCTCTTAACAATGGGCACCGAGGCCAGCGAGGAGGCAAGTGCCATTAAGTCCCTGGCGTTTGCCGTGCCGTAAACGGCCTTGCCGAGAAGTCTTTCTATGTCGCCTATTTCTCTCAGGGCGGCGATGGTCTCTCCCCTGGCCGCCGTCTCGGCGCACATCTCCGCCACCGCCGCCAGGCGGCGGGAGATCTCCGCCGGGTCAAGAAGCGGGTGGGAGACCCGGGCCCTTAAAAGCCTGCTGCCCATGGGCGTTCTGGTCTTGTCCAGCACCCACAGGAGGCTGCCCTTCTTTTCCAGAGTGTGCATGGCGCAGGTCAGTTCTAAATTTCTGGCCGCCTGGGCATCCAGCTCCATATACTTGCCGGCGGCGCTTATTTCCGGCCTGCACAGGTGGGCGGTGTCGCTCTTCTG
>JAFYCQ010000161.1 GCA_017539635.1 Oscillospiraceae bacterium | reverse complement strand
TGATATTATGGTTCATTCTCAACGGCAATTTCGAGCTTTCCACGATAATCTACGGCGTTATCTGCTGCCTTCTCGTCTCCCTTTTCTGCCGTTTCTTCCTCAATTACCGTCTCCCGTCGGCAAAATCCCTTAAAAAGCTCTGGCGGTATGTGCTTTACGCCTTTTATGTCGTCGGGCAGATTTTTTTGTCCTGCCTTGCGGTGGGGCGTCTCATTTTTTCCGGACGCCAGCCCCGCCCGGAGCTCATAACCTTCAACCCCGGCCTTAAAAAGGATCTGTCCAAGGTGCTGCTGGCAAACTCCATAACCCTGACCCCCGGCACCATTACCGCCAATGTCCGGGGCGACACCTTTTACGTCCACGCCCTTGACCGGGATTTCGGAAAGGGCATAGAAAACTGCGGCTTTGTAAAGCGCCTTAAAAAGCTGGAGGAGGATGACGTATGAACACCTTCCTTACAGGCTGCATGATATTCATAGCCGTCCTTATGGCCTTGATGATAATAAGGGCCTGCGCCGGCCCCCGCTTTTCGGACCGCCTCATAGCGGTCAACCTAATATCCACCATGGGACTGTGCGAAATATTCCTGCTGGTGGTAAAGACCGGCGAGGGCTTCATACTTGATATCGCCCTTATCTACGCCCTGGTGAGCTTCGTCACCACCACGGTGCTCTCCCGCATTATAATCCGCCGGGATGAACGGGGACGCCGCCAGCGCATGGCGGTAAAGGAATGGGTCGAGGGCGAGGAAGAAGACGAGGAGGCGGGAAAATGAAAACCATAATAGGCTGCATATTCATAGGCGCGGGCATTCTCGTGCTTTTGACCTCCGTTTTCGGAATGTTCCGCTTTAAGTACTCCCTCAACCGCATGCACGCCTCCGCTATAGCGGACACCTTAGGGGTGGGTCTTTTCATGGCCGGGTGCATAATCCTCACGGGACTTCGCCCCATAACGGGCAAAATGATCCTGCTGCTCATTTTCCTGTGGCTCACGGCGCCCATCTCCAGCCACCTGGTCTCGAGAATGGACATACTGACCCAGCAAAAGCCCGGAAAATACTGGAAGGAGGAAAAAAGATGATCTATCTGGAATGTCTCCTGCTTATCCTGCTGATAGTCTGCGCCATAGTAGCTCCTCTGGCAAAAAGGGCGCTTTCTGCCGTCATCCTCTTTTCCGCCTTCGGAATAATCCTTTCCATTGTCTGGCTGATACTTGAAGCTCCCGACCTCGCCATAACCGAGGCCGCCATAGGCGCGGGCGTCACCGGCATACTGTTCTACGTGACGCTCAAGAAGATTAAGAGGACCAAGGATGACTAAGGGCAAAAAAAAGACCTCGGCCTTTGTCGAGTGGGTAAACGGCGAGCGCAACAGCCACCTTAAGGCTGAGCTGCACGAGGCCCACGAGCCCCGGCGGCGCATTGAAATAAAGCTGGACGACGAAAAGCAGGGAAACCAGCTCCTCAGCTTTTTTAAGGGCTATCACTTCCTTACCACGCTTTTGTGCCTTATACTTCTTGTCATATTCCTGTGGGTAGTACTGTCGCTGCCCAATTTCGGCGACCCCGCCGCTCCCACAAACAACGAGGTCTCCCGGGAATACCTCGTATATGGCATGGAAAAGACCGGCTCGGAAAACGCCGTCACCGCCATGATATTCACTTACCGAGGCTTCGACACCCTCGGTGAGTCCTGCGTGCTTTTCCTGGCCGCATCCGCCGTCATGATGCTCCTTTATCAGCCGGGCAACCGGGGCGTCACCGCCAAGGAGCGGCTGGAGCTGAAAAAGTTCTACGACTTAGAGCCCAGGAGCCGGAATTATCTCGTTACCCAGATGAGCAAGGTGCTTGTCCCCTTTATCATGCTCTACGGTCTCTATGTGCTCATCGGCGGCGAAAACTCCCCCGGCGGCGGTTTTTCCGCAGGAGCCATACTCTCCGGCGGCCTGATCCTCTACCGCCACGCCTTCGGCCACGACGCCACCCGCAGATTTTTAAGCGAGCGCGTCTTCACCTTTATCCGCACTTTGGGACTGTGCATATACGCCGGCGTCTTCGCCATGTATATAGTCCTCCAGGGCGGCGATGCCCTCACCTCTCACATAATCATGCCTATCGACGTGGCCGTGGGCATGGTGGTCATGTGCACCATGTACGGCTTCTACTCCCTCTTTATGAAAGGAGAGATATGATGGATCGGCTCTACGCTGTCCTGGAACACCGCTATGAGATAACCGCGGTAACTCTCTTTGTCATAGGGCTCATGCACATGATGCAGCAGCGCCAGCTCGTTCGCAAGGTCATAGGCTTCAACATCATGGACTCGGCCATATTCCTGCTCCTCACCTCCCGCGGCTTCGTTGTGGGCCACGTGGCGCCTATGGTAGAGGATGAGCTTGCCCGGCAGGCTGTTCAGTATTATGTAAACCCGATACCCACGGGCCTTGTGCTGACGGGAATTGTGGTCTCCGTCAGCGTCTCGGCCTATTCCCTGGCGCTGATACAAAAGATATACCGGGAATACGGCACCTCGGACATCAAAGAGCTGGTGCATCTGGTAAAGAGGGAGGGCTGAAATCATGCTTCCTTTTTACCATTACGTCCCGTTTATATGTATTTTCATGTGCCTGGTCATGTCCATACTGCTGGCGGCCATAAGAAAATGGAAGTTTGCCTTTATCGCCACCGTGGCTCTCTCCGCCGTCACCGCCGCCTTTTCGGCGTATCTGCTGTCGGTAATAATGCGCCAGGGGGAAAGCTTCGTCCTCGTCATGGGCAAGTTTTCCGCCCCCTTCGGAAACGAGCTGAAGGCCGGCCCCCTGCAGGCTCTCATGACCACCTGCTTTTCAATGGTCATCGCCCTGTCGCTTTTAGGCGGCTGGTCTGACTTAAAGCACGACGTGCCCCGGGAGAAGATGAATCTCTACTTTGTCATGGTGTGCATGACTCTGGCCTCCCTGTACGTCCTCACCTACACCAACGACCTTTTCACCGGCTACGTCTTTATCGAGATAAGCACCATATCCGCCTGCGCCCTGGTCATGGCCCGGAGATCCGGCCACACCATGATGGCGACGCTGCGGTATCTCTTCCTCTCCCTTTTAGGCTCGGGACTGTTCCTGATCGGCGTCGTGGTGCTTTACACCGTCACCGGCCACCTGCTGATGCGCCCCGTGGGAGAGCAGATAGCCGTTTTAAGGCGGACCGGAGAATTCTCCCTGCAGCTTGCCTTTATAACGGGACTTTTCACCGCCGGTCTGGGCGTGAAAAGCGCCCTTTTCCCCTTCCACCGCTGGCTGCCGGACGCCCACGGCTCCACCACCACCGCATCCAGCGCCATACTCTCCGGCACGGTCTTGAAGGGCACCACCATACTGCTTATAACGCTCTTTTACCGTGTATTCACCCTCTCCACGGTAAACGCCCTGCACATCGACAACGTCATCTTCGCCCTTGGTCTCATGGGCATGATATTCGGCTCTCTCGCTGCTATAAGAGAGCGGCACAGCAAGCGCATGCTGGCCTGCTCCTCCATAGCCCAGATGGGCTACATCTTCACCGGCATAGGCCTGGGCAACGAGGCCGGAATCGCCGCCGCCTGC
>JAFYCQ010000160.1 GCA_017539635.1 Oscillospiraceae bacterium | reverse complement strand
TGCTCTTTTCGTCAATGGCCTCCGCCGCCTCATAGGCCTCCTCCAGCATGCATCTGCGGATGCTCTCATGGGTCTGCTCCCTGTCCCAGGGGCACCCCCCTTCTCCCCGCAGAACGGAGACAAGGCGTCTCAAGTCATTGACGTCGTAAAAAGATTTACATTGAAAATCTATCATAATTTTTTCCTCATAGCAAGTACTTTATTTCACAAACCCGGTATATTTAAGGTTTTTTTCACTTGATTTTCAGCTTTTCTGCCAGTTTTTCGCCTTTTGGAACGAATTTCATGTCCTCTCTCGTTATCGTCTTCGTGACGATTACCAGAATAAAGTAAACCACTACGGCCACAATCACTCCCACCACAAGGCCGCAGACGGCGGACAGCCTCTCCGACAGCACGCTGCCGGCAAGCTTTGAAACCACGCTGCAAACCGCTATGGCGCAGACCGCCATGACGGCGGTGCAGACAGCGGGCTTTATAAAGAGTCTTATAAACCTGGGCGGGTCGGGTATGTGCCGCTTTATAAAGAGCATGTTGAGGCAGGTTATCACCAGATAGCACATCAGAGTGCCGATGGGAGCGCCGATGATGTTCACGCCCACGGTGCCCACCAGGAACCAGTTTACTATTATCTTCACCGCGCCGCCTATGGGCAGGGATATGAGGGCCAGCTTTTCGTGGCCGCTGGCCTGCAGAATGGCGTTCGTTATGAGCTGCATGCAGACGAAGAATGAGGCTATGCCTAAAATTATAAGCAGCCGCGGTCCGTTTTCGTTGCTGTTGTAATAAAGGGCCGTGAAAATGGGCTTTGACAGCACGGCTATACCCACTCCGGCAGGCAGGGCCAGTATGTTGACCAGCTTAACGCCGGATTCCATGACCGCCCGGGATTCCTTGAAGTTTTTAAGGGCAATCGCCGCTGCTATGGGCGGTATCAGCGCCACCGTGACCGGCACCATGAAAGAGGAGGGCACGGCGAAAAGCGTCTGGGCCTTGGCATAGACGCCCATAAGTATCTTTGCCGTCTCGTAGGAGAAGCCGGAGCCGCTTTGGAGCCGCATGAGCACCAGCTTGGTGTCTATGAGGGTAATGATATTCAGTATGGAAGAGGAGAGCATAATGGGTATGCCGATCCTGAATATCTCCCGGCAGGTGGCGGAGCGGGATTTGGGGATGTCCTCCGTATTGCCGAAGGTCATGCGCCTGTCTATCTTCTTTTTCAGCAGCACCATAATTGGAATGGTGAGTCCCAGGCCAATGGGCACGCCGATTATGGAGCCGGCGGCAATACTGGGAGAGGTGTAGCCGTGGGTGGAGAGGAAAAGCGCAACGGCCACGCCGAAAATGAGCTTGCATGAGCTCTCCATTATCTGGGAAATGGCGGTGGGCGTCATTACTGAGAAGCCCTGGCCGTAGCCCCTATATACGGATATAACGCTGGAAAACAGCACGGCGGGGCCCAGCGCCCTTATGCCGGCAGATATCTCATGGTCCCCCATGAAATCGGCCAGCTGCTGCGGGAAGGCCAGCATGACTCCCATGCCGACAAGGCCCACTACCATGAAGGAGGTGAGGCCCACGCGGAAATAACGGGTTATCTGCCTCGGCCTTCCCAATGCCGCCGAGGCGGATATGAGCCGGGACATGGCCACCGGTATTCCGGCTGTGGAAAGGGTCAAAAGCAGATTATATACGGAATAGGTGACCTGGAAGTGGGTGGAGCCCTCGTCCCCCAGGATATTGAGGATAGGCACCTTGTAGATGACGCCTATGACCTTGGTTATGGCAACGGCCAGCGCCAGTATTGCCGCGCCGCCTAAGTATTCGTTTTTCTTCTCGTAGGCCACGGAGCCACCCCCTTCACGTACCTGATTTTATGCTCAATGGCTGCTATTTTACACCATGAGTATTTAAAAAGCAAGCAAAAAGCAATACATGCCGTGTTTAAGCTGACGATACCGATACGAACACGGTTTTTTGCGTTATGTAAATCCGATATTCAGTTTTTATAGAAAATAAGTTGACATAAGCTTGTGGGAAATTATGTGGAAAATGTGCAAAACCCCTGTTTTCAGCAGTTTTTCAAAAAGGACCAAATGAAAAAAATTACGGAATATCCACAAATATGAATATTCCGTAACAATTTCGTACAAATCTCACGAAAGCTTCTGCAATCTTATGTCGCTTCCGTAAAAACGCAGCGTCAGATACTCCCCCGTGATCCGGGAGGCTATCTGGGGGGAATAGCGCCGGGAGAGCTCCTCCGGCGCCATGTTGGAGGTGATTATCGTCTTCTTCCCGGATGTAAGCCGGGTGTTCACTATTTCATAAAGGGCGCTGACCGTAAATGCCGTGGTCATCTCCGTTCCCAGGTCGTCCAGAATAAGCAGGTCGCAGGTAAGGTATCTCCGCACCTCGTCCCTGGCCTCCGTCACGTCCCGGGAAAACCTGTCGTCGCTGAACACCCCGAAAACCGAGGCGGCGGTGTCATAGACTACCGAAAAGCCCTTCTGGTAAACCTCCCTGGCTATGCACGCGGCAAGGAAGGTCTTGCCCAGGCCCGTGCCGCCTGTGAAAAACAGGCTCTTTGAATTTTCCCCGAACTTCATGGCGTAGTTTACGCAGGAGTTGTAAACCATGTCCATTGCCTCCCGGGCGGAGACTCCGGTTTCCGGGACGGGGGCATCGTCGTACCAGTCAAGGCTGAAGCTGTCGAAGGTCTGGTCGCCCAGTTTGAGCAGAGCTGACAGGGATTTTTTCTGCTCCTCCATGTAAAGGCTCTTCAGGCAGGAGCATATCTCCGTCCCCAGGTAGCCCGTGTCGCGGCACTTTTCGCAGGCGTATCTGTCGTCGGTGTAATCCGCGGGAAAGCCGCCGGAAACCAGCAGAACGGCCCGCTCCCGCTGCAGAACGGCATTGTCCGAACGGGCTGCGTTCAGCCTGCCGGTGTCGCCGGAGACGGCGCACTTTACGGCGTTTGCCATATTGGCGCGGATCCTGCCGTCTATCCTGCGGACCTCCGGCAGAGCCTCATAGACCTGGGAAAGGTGTTTTAGTCTCTCCGCCTCGCCGGCGCTTCTCAGCTCGTCGAGCCTCGTTTTGGCCTTTGCCAGCAGCTTTCCGTCGTATGACACTTCTCAGCCCTCCCCTCATCTCAGCCGTTTTTGATCTCCTCCAGCACTTTCTTCATGCGCTCAAGCTCTTTTGCGTCGGGCTTTGCCCGTTTTTCGCCCGTATTCCCGGAGACAGTTTTCTTCTCCGGTCTCTTGTCTCCCCGCTCGGCCTCTTTGGCTGTATGCAGGCCCTGGCTGTGCCAGGATGTAAGTATCCTGTCCATATACTGCCAGGAGAGCCGGCCCGTCTGTCCCACGGTCCTGTCGTAGGCCAGAGCCACGGCGTCCGGGGAATGGCCCATGTCCGCCCACCTGTCCAGATATTTTCTCTCCGTCAATGTGGGCTGGCGCTGCCAGAGTCCTAATTCTCTCCTCATTTGGGAGAGCACGGTGTTCCTCTCCATGCTGCGGCGCATGTAGTCCTCCGCAGCCCGGAGGGTGACGATCCCCTCCCTCTCCCAGGTGAAGGCCACGGACTCTATAAAGCGCATGGTGGGAAGTCTTCCTTCCCCGTATCTGCGCTTGTATTCCTCCATGCAATAGGCCACGAGGGTAAGTATGACCTCAGGCGGCAGCCCCAGGTGGTCATAAATACCGAACAGCTTCTGCATGTCCCCAGAGGACGGCGTCTTGCCCAGGGTGGCGGACACCTCTCCCACGAGCTGGGAAAAGGCCCTGTCCTCCTTAACCGCGTCCAGGATCTCCCTGGCGTTGTACTGGGGCAGTTCGTCGGCAGACTGCAATCGCTTTTCCTGCTCCGGCACTTCCTTTCGGGACAAAAGCCCCGTTTCCGCCAGAACAGCCACAGCGCCGTTAAGCCGCGCCTCCGTCATTTTAAGTGCCGAAGCGGCATTCCTCCGGGAAAAGCGCCCGCCGTTATTAATAATATAAATGTACAGCAGCGCGGCGTCCCCGTCCCCCCGCTCTATGAGCCGGGAGGCGGCCAGGGCCGTCATGGTTACGACCTTGTTCTCCGCCAGCTGGAAGGAATCCTCCGGCATATGTATGTCCTCTCAGTATGCGTTATACCTTCATATTGAAGGAGTCGTCGTTGAACACCCAGTCCCGCACCTCGGTTATGGTGAAGGAGCCGTCGGCGTTTCTGGCGACAACCTTCTTTATGCCCATGTTTATAATAAGTCTGCGGCACATGGAGCAGGGTACGGCGTCGATTATTGAGCCGTCCTCAAAGCTGCGGCCTGCCAGGTAAAGTGTGCCGCCTATGCAGTCCTTTCTGGCGGCGGACAAAAGGGCGTTGGCCTCCGCGTGGACGCTGCGGCAGAGCTCATACCTCTCCCCGGAGGGGATGCCCAGCTTCTCTCTCGTGCAGGTGCCCAGATCGACGCAGTTTTTCCTGCCCCTGGGGGCGCCGTTGTAGCCGGTGGAGACGATCTCGTCGTTCAAAACCACGATGGCTCCGTACCTCCGGCGCAGGCAGGTGGACCGCTCCAGCACCGTGTCGGCTATGTCCAGATAGTAATTGGTCTTGTCCTTTCTTGCCAACTCTTACTCCTCCATTCATTTTATTTCATATAATCAACGTTTGCGAAATCTTCCTTATCCGGGAGCATTTTCCGCTCCTGAGCCATACGGCAGAAGGTCTCGAAGAATTTGTAAAACTCCGCCAGCACCGGAGTAAGCTTTCGATCCCGCAGGTAAGACAGATAGGTGTTCCTGCGGCAGAAGGAGTCCTCCAGGGGGATAATGGCGATGTGCTCCGCCGAGAATTCCCGGCCGGAGAGCATCATGTTTGCGGTGGTCTCAGAGACAAAGCCCACGCCCAGATCGTGGCGCACATAGTGGAAATGGGTCTCCAGATCTCCGGCCTCCACCAGCTCCCGGGGAACTACTCCGGCGCTTGTGAACAGATGCTCCACCAGTCTTCTCGTGTCAGTGCCCGGCCAGGTGGTGAGCACCGGGTGCTCCGCCATCTCCTTGACCGTAAGCGTCAGCCTGCGGGCAAGGGGATTTTTCTTCGACACCATGGCGAAGACCGGCTCGTTGAGCATCAGCACCGAGACGACGCCCAGGTTGTCCACCGGGAAAAACGAGGTGCAGATCTCCGCCTGCTGGGAGAGCAGGAACGAGCTGGCCGGTCTCGACCAGTCGTGCATGAAGTTGAAGGAGACCTCCGGCTTCAATGCGCTGAAAACGAGGCAGGCCTCGATAGTCAGGCCTGTGGCCCCCACGCCGATATTTATGATGTCCCGCCCCTGATGGCCCAGGGAAAGCGCCTCCTGCCGCATGGCCTCCGCCTCCAAAAGGAGCTTGGAGGCCTTCTGGAGGAAGACCGTCCCCGCCGGGGTGAGCTTGAAGGAGTTGCTGTACCTGTCAAACAGCTTGACGCCCAGATCGTCCTCCAGCTTTTTTATGGACATGCTTAGAGTCGTCTGGGCCACGTGGAGGGACTCCGCGGTCTTGCGCATACTCTCCCCGTGGGCGACAGCCACAAAATATCTAAGCTGTGTAAATTCCAAGGCCGCTTTTCCCCCTTAAAATGGTTGTTCAGTGTATTCAATATTATAGTATATTACACCGCCGCCCGTCAAGTAAACGATGATTAAATTGAAGTGCACAGATTGGCGGAAAATTTTTTCGTCTGATGAAGTCGAAAAAATGCAGGAATACTGTATGTATTACAAGTTTTTGAGACAATATCAGACGGGACAAAGGGCCGTCAAAATGTGTGCGGAGATTTAATCATCGTTTACTCATCAGGATTATTGCCGAACCGGCCCCGGATTTATGACGTGAAAAAACGCCGCGCCCGGCGTTTGTCGGGCACGGCGCTGAATACTATTCAAAATGACGTCTGTAAAGGGGCGTATAGACGAGCTTTCCCTCTT
>JAFYCQ010000159.1 GCA_017539635.1 Oscillospiraceae bacterium | reverse complement strand
GCACCTCAGAGAGGAGCTCGGGGACGTGCTGCTCCAGGTGATGTTCCACTCCGACATTGAGGCGGACGCGGGCAGATTCGACCTGGACCAGGTCGCGGACGAGGAGTGCAAGAAGCTCATACTTCGCCACCCCCACGTTTTCGGTGACGTACAGGTCTCCGGCGCCGACGAGGTGCTGAAGAACTGGGACGACATAAAGCGTAAGGAAAAAAAGCAGGAGACGGTGGCTTCGGCCATGGATTCCGTGGCGAAGTGCCTGCCGGCCCTGTGGCGCGCCGAAAAGGTGCAGAAGAAGGCCGCAAAGGCGGGCATCGACTGGCCGGACTACACCGGTGCTCTCGACAAGATCAAAGAGGAGCTCTCTGAAACTGCCGAGGCCGCAAAGACAGGCGTAGGCACGGCGGAGGAGATAGGAGACCTGCTGTTTTCCGCTGTGAACGCGGCAAGACTTTTGGGCGTTGACCCGGAGGATGCTCTTAACGCCTCAACGGACAAGTTCATATCCCGGTTCAGAGGGGTGGAGGCTTTGGCCGAAAAGCGCGGGCTGGACATGAATGCCATGACCCTTGAAGAGCTGGACGCCCTGTATAACGAGGTAAAAGCCTCGCTTTGACGCACGCTGAAGTGCGTGAATCAATTCGCATTAAAGAACGATCTGTTCTTTAAGATATAAATAATCGCCATTTCGCAGCATGGCGGTGTAACTTAGGAGGAATAATAATGAACAAAACAGAACTTATTGGTGCTATCGCAGAAAAGGCCGGCCTTTCCAAGAAGGACAGTGAAAAGGCCCTCTCCGCTACTATTGAGGCAATTTCCGACGCTCTCGTAGCCGGTGACAAGGTTCAGCTCGTCGGCTTCGGCGTTTTTGAGGTAAAGAGCCGCGCTGCCCGCATGGGCCGCAACCCCAAGACCAAGGAAGCTATCAGGATCCCCGAGTCCAAGACCCCTGTTTTCAAGGCCGGCAAGGCTCTCAAGGATATAGTTGCGAAATAAGTATTTAATTTAAGTAATAATCAGAGCCGCGGTTTTCCTGCGGCTCTTGATTTTGGCGGAAGTCAAGGCGGCGGGGGCATACTGCCTGCCGCCTTCAGGAAAGGAGGTCTGTCCGAAAAATGAGACTTGATAAATACCTGAAGGTTTCCCGGCTCATAAAGCGGAGGACAGTCGCCGCCGAGGCCGCCTCCGGCGGAAGGATCTCGGTAAACGGCAGGACCGCCAAGCCCTCCTGCGACGTGAAGGAGGGGGATATAATCGAAATATCCTTCGGCCAGGGCTCTCTCAAGGTGGAGGTGCTCTCCGTCGCCGAGCACGCTCTCAAGGCGGACGCCTCAACTCTTTACAGGGAAATAACCTGACAAAATGAAGGAAGCGTTTTTAAGGCTCTGGAACGGGAAATACGGCGAGTTTGTGCGCTACGTTGCGGCGGGCTGCGTTACAACGGCAACGGCCCTCATCGTGTTCCAGACCATGTGCATCGTCTTCGGCGTGGACCCGAAGGCTCCGAACAACTTCGTCACCCTGGCAAACGTCATTTCGATTGTGACGGCCACAATCGTTGCGTATATCGTAAACAAGCTGATAGTCTTCCGGAACAGAGACATGTCGGCAAAGCGGATAATAACCGAGTTTGCCGCCTTCTGCTTAGGCAGGGGCTTTACCATGCTGCTGGAGGTGGGGGGAGTTTACCTCATGGTAAACGTCATGGGACAGTACCCCATCATGGGCAAGATCGAATCGGAAATAATAGTTATCATCTGCAATTATCTCATCAGCAAATTCGTGGTTTTCAGAAAAAGAAAAACATGAATGACCGCATATTGCAAAATCATTATGGCAATGCTATAATATGTAAATAAGCTACGTCAAAAATAACCTGGCGCACTAAATTATTTACTCCGCGTCCCGGCTTTTTATAAGCACGGGAGCGGTAAGAATCAAAGAGGTGCAGACCTTGACAAAGTATATAATTAAGGGCGGAAAGCCACTCAACGGAGAAATAGAGATCAGCGGAGCCAAAAACGCCGCAGTGGCCATTATCCCGGCTGCCCTGCTGGCCACCGGCTCCTGCCGGATTGAAAATATACCCCAGATTTCCGACGTCACCATGCTGCTCAACATCCTCAAGGAGCTGGGCGGTGACATTCGCACCATAGACCGGCACACAATGGAGATAAACTGCGACAAAATAACCTCCTGCCGCGCCGATTCAGACAATATGCGCCGTATCCGCGCCTCCTATTATCTCATAGGAGCCATGCTGGGGCGCTTCGGCAGAGCCGAGGTGGCCATGCCCGGCGGCTGCAATTTCGGCGGGGTCAGGCCTATCGACCAGCATATAAAGGGCTTTACCGCCATGGGAGCTAACGTGGAGGTCAGAAATGGCATGGTAATTGCCTCCACCGAAAACGGTCAGCTCCACGGGGCCAACATCTATCTTGACGTTGTATCCGTGGGCGCCACCATAAACCTCATGCTGGCGGCAGCTCTGGCCAAGGGCAGGACTATTATCGAGAACGCCGCCCGGGAGCCCCATATAGTCGATCTGGCAAACTTCCTCAACTCCATGGGCGCCGACATCAGGGGCGCAGGTACCAATGTGATCAAGATTTCCGGCGTGAGCAGTCTCGCCGGAGGCACCTATTCCATAATCCCCGACCAGATAGAGGCGGGGACTTATCTCGCCGCCGTAGCAGGCGCCGGGGGAGAGGTGCTTATAAAGAACGTCATTCCCAAGCATCTCAACTGCATTACGGTCAAGCTTGAGGAAATGGGCGCAGATGTTGAGGAGCTGGACGACGCCGTGCTGATACGGCGGGAAAAGCCCATCAGAGCCGCCAACATCAAGACGCTGCCGTATCCCGGCTTTCCCACGGACATGCAGCCCCAGACCACGGCCGTTCTCACCATGGCCAAGGGCACCTCGGTTGTCACCGAGGGTGTGTGGGACAACAGATACAAATACGTGGACGAGTTCCTTAAAATGGGCGCCAGGATACAGGTGGACGGCCGCCTCGCCGTCATTGAGGGCGTTTCCGGCCTTACGGGGGCGAAGCTCAAGGCCTGTGACCTCAGAGCCGGCGCCGCCATGGTGATAGCCGGGCTGATGGCCTCGGGCACCACGGAGATAGAGTGCGTACATTATATAGAACGAGGCTACGAGGACATCATCGGAAAGCTCCGCGCCGTGGGGGCTGACATAGTCAGCATAACAAGCCCCGACGAGCCGGAGGACGAAGTCAGAGAAGCTGTATAAGAGTAAAAGGCCGATCTTGTATCGGCCTTTTTAAGATTGATAAATGAGCATGTTTTTCAGAACTCTCGCCAGCGGGTCAAAGGGCAACTCAGCCGTCCTGTCCCGGGGCGGGACGCATATACTTATCGACGCCGGCATCTCGGCAAGAAGGATCAGGGCGGGACTAAAGGAGAGCGGCCTTGAGCCGGAGGATATTTCCGCCATAGTAATAACCCACGACCACACGGACCACATTTCCGCGGTGCCGAGGCTCATGAATTACATAGACGCCCCTGTTTTCGCCCCGCCGAAAACGGCGGCAGCCATACTCAGAAGCGCTCCCTGCCTTTCGGGGCGCATCGAGTCCATGGCGGCGGGGGACTGCGTAAAAAGCGGGGAAGTGACCTTCAGGAGCTTTGCAACTCCCCACGACGCCGCCGACAGCGTGGGCTACGTCTTTACAGACGGCATCGTAAAATTTTCCTACGCCACGGACACCGGCGAGGTCACGGAGACCATGCTGGAGGCCTGCCTGGGCGCAGACATGGCCGTGATCGAGGCAAACCACGACAGGGAAATGCTGCTGCGCGGCAGATACCCGGATTATCTGAAAAAACGGATACTGTCTCCCCGGGGACACCTGTCGAACGACGACAGCGGAGACTTTGCCGCCCTCCTGTGGCGGGAGGGAGCGGGAAAGCTGCTGCTGGCTCACCTTTCGGAAGAGAACAACATCCCCGCCCTGTCTTTACGGTGCGTCGGGGAAAAGCTCATGACCGCCGGAGCCGTGCCGGGCAGGGACGTATGTCTCTCCTGCGCCCCGGCGAGTATGCCCTCGGAGGTCTTTGAGGTGGAAAAATGCTCCGTGTGAATATCATCTGCGTCGGGAAGCTGAAGGAAAAGTTTTACGCCGACGCCGCCGGGGAGTACCTAAAGCGCCTGGGCGCATACTGCAAGGCGGAGATAACCGAGCTGCCGGAGGAGAAAAGGCCTAAGGAGCCCTCGGAGACCGAGACTTATGCCGCCGTATCCCGGGAGGGCGACGCCCTGCTGGAGCGCATTCCGAAGGGAGCCCTCACCGTCGCCATGTGCGTTGAGGGCAGAGAGATGCCCAGCGAATACATGGCGGAGCTCATAGAAAAGGCCTCTGAAAAAAGCGGAAAGCTCTGCTTTATAATAGGCGGCTCCGACGGCCTGGACGAGAGAGTAAAAAAAGCCGCCGATATACGGCTTTCAATGTCAAAAATGACCTTTCCCCATCATCTGGCCCGGGTCATGCTCATAGAGCAGCTGTACCGGGGCTTCAAGATAATGGAGGGCGGAAAATATCACAAGTAGGCGAGGGGAGTTGATATGTTGTTGGATATGGCTATTAAGAGACCCTTTGAGCAGGAGAAAAACTGGCCCAGGGATGAAAAGGGCGAGGCGGTAAAGCCGGCGCTGCTGGCGCATCTGTCGGACTCGAACATCGAGGCCGGGATAATGACCAACATGCTCCGGGCTTACGGCATACCCGTGTTTCTCTCCTACCCCAACGACGGGGAGTTCGGAAAGCTGATCATGGGCTTTTCCGGCAGCGGCGTGGACATCTGCGTGCCGGAGACGATGCTGGATGAGGCGAGAAATCTCATTTCCGCCGATATTGAGGAGGAACAACAATGAGCAGTCTGAGCGAATATGAAAAATGGCTGGCTTCCGGCGCTTTGACGCCGGAGGAAAAGGCGGAGCTTTTGTCCATAAAGGACGACGCCGATGAAATAGAGAGCCGGTTTTACGACGAAATGTCCTTCGGCACCGCGGGACTTAGGGGCGTAATGAAATTAGGCACCGCCTGCATGAACGTCCACACAATCCGCCACGCCACCCAGGCCTTCGCCAACGTGATACTGCGGGAGGGGCTGGCGTCTCCTGAGGTGGCAGTCTGCCACGACTGCCGGGTAAACAGCCGAGACTTTGCCGAGGCAGCGGCCTCCGTGCTGGCGGCAAACGGCATTAAAGTCAGGATATTCGAGAGCATGCGGCCCACGCCGGAGCTCTCCTTCGCCGTCCGGGAATACGGCTGCGCCGCGGGCATAAACGTCACCGCCAGCCACAACCCCAAGGAGTACAACGGCTACAAGGTATATTGGTCCGACGGCGCCCAGCTGCCGCCGGAGCACGCCGCCTTTATCGCGGCGGAAATGAAAAAGCTGGATATTTTCAATGATATAAAGAGCGTCCCTCTTGACAGCGCCGGGGATCTAATAACTGTCATAGGCCGTGAGACGGACGAAAGATTCCTTGAAAACGTCATGGCCCAGTCCTTCGGCCTGCCGGAAAAAGCCAGGGACTTCAAGCTTGTCTATACCCCCTTCCACGGCACCGGCCGGGAGCTCATCCCCGAGGCGCTGAAGCGGCTGGGGCTTAAAAACGTGTACTGCGTGGAAGAGCAGATGGTGCCAGACGGCACATTCCCCACGGTCAAATCCCCCAACCCGGAAAACCCCGAGGGCTTTTACATGGCAGTAGATCTCGCCAATAAGGTGGGGGCCGACTTCATCATAGGCTCCGACCCCGACGCCGACAGAGTGGGCGTCATGGTCAGGGGCAGGGACGGGGAGTTTACCCCCGTATCCGGCAACAAAACGGGAGTTCTGCTGCTGGACTATATCCTCAACTCCATGACCGAAACGGGAAGACTGCCGAAAAAACCGGTGGCCCTTAAAACCATAGTCACCACCAATCTCGCCAAGGCCGTGGCGGAGAGCTACGGCGTAAAGTGCTTTGAGACATTCACCGGCTTCAAATTCATGGCAGAAAAGAAAAACGAGCTGGAGGAAAAGGACGAAGGCCGCGTGTTGTTCTCCTACGAGGAGTCCTACGGCTACATGATAGGCGACTACGTTAGAGACAAGGACGCCGTAACCGCCTGCATGGTGCTCTGCGAAATGGCGGCGAAGTACGCCCTTGAGGGCAAGACCCTCTTTGACAGGCTGGACGAAATAGCGGCCAAGTTCGGCTGCTACGAGGAAAAGACCATAAACCTGGTAATGCCCGGCCTTGACGGCATGAGGGATATGAAGGCCCTCATGGCCAACCTAAGGGAAAAGCAGCCGGAGGAAATCGGAGGAATAAAGGTCAAAGAGGCCAGGGACTACCTGGCGGGCACGGCGAAAACCGCGGCGGGGGAGAGAAAGCTCTCTCTTTCCGGCTCCGACGTGCTGGGCTACACCCTTGCCGACGGCACCAACGTCTATGTGAGGCCCTCCGGCACCGAGCCGAAGATAAAGGTCTATGCCCTCTGCTTAGGCGAAAACAAGGCCGCCGCCCTGGAAACTGTAAAAAAGTGCGACGCCTGGGCGCAGGGTCTGGCAAAATGACGGCCTGCCGGCTTTGCCCGAGAGGCTGCGGAACAGACAGAGAAACAGGTGGGGGCTTTTGCCGTGTGGGAAAAGCCCCCACCGTTGCCCGAGCCGCCCTGCACATGTGGGAGGAGCCCTGCCTGAGCGGAGGGAACGGCAGCGGCACCGTGTTCTTTTCCGGCTGCAATCTGGCCCGCGTCTATTGCCAGAATTACCCCATAAGCCGGGGGCAGGCAGGAAAGGAGATCACAAAAGCCCGCCTGTCCGAAATCTTCCGGGAGCTTGTCGGACTGGGCGCGGACAATATAAACCTTGTGACACCCACCCACTTTTCCGACGTGATAGCGGAGACCCTGCGCAAAGAAAAGCCGCCGGTGCCGGTGGTCTGGAACTGCGGCGGCTATGAGAGCGTGGAGACGCTCAGGACCCTTGAGGGGCTCATAGACGTTTACATGCCGGATATGAAGTACTCTTTTTCCGCCCCGGCTGCCCGGTATTCAAATGCCCCGGACTACCCGGAAAGGGCGAAAGCGGCGATACTGGAGATGTTCCGGCAGCGGGGCGGATACGTCCTGGACGACAGGGGGCTCATAAAAAGCGGCGTCATCATCCGACACCTGATACTGCCGGGGAACCTGGAAAACACCTTCGGAGTCATCGACTGGGCGGCGGAGACCTTCAGACCGGGCCAGGTGCTTTTCTCCCTCATGAGCCAATTCACCCCCACGGAAAACTGCGCAGCCTGCCCGGAGATAAACAGACCTCTGACCCGGGAGGAGCACGAAAGGGCGATAGAATACCTGGAAAATTCCGGCATTGAGGACGGCTTTTACCAGGACCTGGGGTCGGTGGGGGAGTCCTTCATCCCGCCCTTCGATCTGACGGGAGTTTAGAGTAAAAGAGCCATTTAAACTTGATAAAAACCTGCACGCGCTTTCCCGAGATATCTATATCTTGTGGGGAGCGCGTGCCTTTTTACACCCGAAATCGAACATATGTTCGAAAGTTCTGAAAAAGCGGTAAAAATGGCGAAAAAAGGCGGTATTTTTAGCAAAAAAATTCAAAAAAACTATTGATTTTTCAATCCCTGTCCCCTATAATAACAACATAAGTGGCGCAAAGTGGGGCAAAGTGTTATTAAATCCCACAAAGCACGGGGAAAGGGGGCATAAGGATGACCGGTATTTATCAGCACACCATCGATGCCAAAGGCCGTCTTTTCATGCCCGCAAAGCTCCGGGAAGAGCTGGGAGACACCTTCTATGTCACCCTCTCCGTTGAAAAGTGCCTCTCGGCCTACTCCGCCGAGAGCTGGGATGCCTTCATGGCGAAGATACGCACCATGTCCAAGATGAATCAGATCAAAATGCGCCCCCTTTTCTCCCACGCGGCGAAATGCGAGCTGGACACCCAGGGAAGGATACTGATCCCCCAGGCGCTCCGGGATTTCGCGGGACTTACGAAGAACGTCACCGTAGTCGGCAACGGCGACTGCGCCGAGCTTTGGGACAGCGACACCTGGAACGGCGTCGATGTGCTTGAGACCACTCCGGAGAATATCGCCGATGTTTTCCGTGAGCTGGACTTCTGATGGAGACCTCCCACGTCCCCGTGCTGCTCAAAGAGAGCATAGAGGGACTGAACATAGACCCCGCGGGGATATACATCGACGGCACGCTGGGCCGCGGCGGCCACTCGGAGGAAATATTAAAGAGACTTACAACAGGACGCCTCATCGCTATAGACAGGGACGAAACGGCGATAACCGAGGCGGGGGAGAGATTGTCTCCCTATAAGGACAGGCTTACGATAGTCAAAGCCAACTTCCGGGATCTGGGAAGCGTGCTGGACAGCGTGAATGTTGAGAAAGCGGACGGCATGCTCTTTGACCTGGGAGTGTCGTCGCCTCAGCTGGACGACGCGGAGCGGGGTTTTTCCTACACCCATGACGCGCCTCTGGATATGAGGATGGACAGAAGCGAGAGCTTGACGGCCTATGACATAGTGAACGGCCGGAGCTTTGAGGAGTTAAAAAGGATACTCTACGATTACGGCGAAGAGAGATACGCGCCGAGAATAGCCGCCGAGATAGTCCGGCGGAGAGAAGAAAAACCCATAGAAACGACCCTCCAGCTGGCCGATATAATTAAAGCCGCCATGCCGGGCAAGGCCCTTAGAGAAAAGCAGCACCCCGCAAAAAGGAGCTTTCAGGCAATACGCATAGCGGTGAACGACGAGCTTACGGCCGTTGAGGAAATGATAGGAACCGCGGCCGACCGGCTGAACACAGGAGGAAGGCTGGCGGTC
>JAFYCQ010000002.1 GCA_017539635.1 Oscillospiraceae bacterium | reverse complement strand
GTGGACGTCTTGCATTACGAGGGCAAAAAGGTCATCGACACCGGCCTTAAATACCTGCACAACGACATGTGCTACCCGGCCATCTGCTCCGTGGGCCAGCAGCTCTACGCCCTGACCTGCGGCGATTACGACCCGAAGAAATGCGCCCTCATATTCTTTCAGACCGGCGGCGGCTGCCGGGCCTCCAACTACATCTGGCTTTTGCGCAAGGCCCTGGAGAACATGGGCATGGGCTATGTCCCCGTAATATCCGTAAATCTGAAGGGACTGGAAAAATACAGCGGCTTCAAGCTCACCCCCATTCTTATCGCCAGGAGCATTTTCGCGCTGGTATATGGCGACATGCTGCTGCTCCTCAAAAACCAGACCGCCCCCTACGAGATCAACAAGGGCGACACGGAAAACGTGGTGGCGAAATGGACGGGCAGGCTCTCCGGCCAGTTCAAGCGGAACCGCGGCCTCACCCCCGGCAGCATGAAGAAAAACCTCCGGGAAATGGCCCGGGACTTCCACGACATCTCCCGGGAGAAAAAGGAGCTCACCAAGGTAGGCATCGTGGGGGAGATATATGTAAAATACTCCTCCTTCGGCAACAACGGACTTGAAAAATTCCTGGCCTCCCAGGGCTGCGAATACATGGTGCCCGGAGTATTGGGCTTTTTCCAGGCGGGCTTTGCCAATGCCGAGACGGATTACAAATACTACGGCGGCAAGCTCATGAGCAAATGGGGCGGCCGGTTTTTGGAATGGATCTCCGGCAAGGTGGAGGACTGCATGCTGGAGGCTCTCCGTGACTTTCCCGAGTTTGCCGCTCCCTGCTCCTTTGAGCGGGTCAAGGAGCTGGCCGACTCCGTTATAGACAGGGGCGTAAAAATGGGCGAGGGGTGGCTTTTACCCGGCGAGATCGCCGAGCTCATAGAAAAGGGCTACAACAACGTGGTCTGCGCCCAGCCCTTCGGCTGCCTGCCCAATCACATAGTGGGCAAGGGCATGATAAGGCGGCTGCGGGAAATGTACCCCAACGCCAACATATTCCCGGTGGATTATGACGCCGGCGCCTCAAAGGTAAACCAGGAAAACCGCATAAAGCTCATGCTGGCCATAGCCTCCGAGCAGGAGCATGAGAAGCCGGTTTCCGAAGAGGACTTTTTTCCCGGAGGAGCCGGAAAAGCCGGCCTGCTGTGATTTTTCGGAAAAGACGTGATCGAATTATGAAGCTTTTAGGCCTTGACATAGGCTCCACAACTTTCAAATGTGTCGTCATCGGCGAAAAGGGGGAGCTCCTCTTTTCCGCCTACGACCGGCACCACTCAAAGGTGAACGAGACGGCCGCTGCCGTATTGGGCCGGGTCTGCGAAATGTTCCCCGGGGAGAAAATGGCCGTCTCCGTCTCCGGCTCCGCCGGAATGGGGGCCGCCTCTGCCCTCGGTCTGCCCTTCGTTCAGGAGGTTTACGCCACCCGTCTGGCCGTCCGGCGGCTCGCCCCCGGCACCGACGTGGTGATAGAGCTGGGCGGCGAGGACGCAAAAATGCTGTTTCTCACCGGCGGCCTTGAATTTCGCATGAACGGCACCTGTGCCGGCGGCACCGGGGCATTCATCGACCAGATGGCCTCCCTTATGGACATCACCGCCGACGAGATGGACGCCTTCGCCGAAAAGCACGAGAAGATATACACCATCGCCTCCCGCTGCGGCGTCTTCGCAAAGACGGACGTGCAGCCCCTCTTAAACCAGGGCGCGAGGAAAGAGGACATTTCCGCCAGCATATTCTACGCCGTGGTGAGCCAGGTCATCGCCGGCCTCGCCCAGGGGCGGGAGATCACGGGGAACGTGCTGTACCTGGGCGGGCCTCTCACCTTCCTCTCCCAGCTTCGGGCCGCCTTTGACGACGTGCTTAAAACCACCGGCCTCTGCCCTGACAATTCCCTTTACTTCGTGGCCATCGGCGCTGCCATTTCCGGCGCCGGAGAAGTCCATGACATCAAGGAGCTCACGGAAAAGGTGGCCTCCGCCACCTCCTACGGCACCTACAACAGCTACCGTCCCCTCTTTGCCGGCCGGGAGGACTACGAGGCCTTCAAGGCCCGCCACCGGGCCGCCTCCCGGGGAATTTCGGAGATCGACAGGCCCTGCGGGGAAATGTGCCTGGGCATAGACGCCGGCTCCACCACCGTAAAAATGGTGCTGTGCGACGAAAAGGGCAACCTTTTCCGCCCCTTTTACAGCCCCAACAACGGCAACCCGATACCGATTATCAGGCAGTATCTCCGGGAGCTTTACCGGGATTTCCCGGATATAAACATAGTCTCCTCCGCCGTCACAGGCTACGGCGAGGACATGATAAAGGCGGCCTTTTCCGTAGATATGGGCGTCGTGGAGACCGTGGCCCACTACACCGCCGCAAAGAAATTCCGGCCGGACGTGGATTTTATAATCGACATAGGCGGCCAGGACATAAAGTGCTTCAAAATAAGGGGCGGGGCCATAGATAATATCTACCTCAACGAGGCCTGCTCCTCCGGCTGCGGCTCGTTTTTGCAGACCTTCGCCAGCGCTTTGGGCTACACCACGGAGGAATTTGCCTCCCTGGCCCTCTTTGCCGACGCGCCGGTGGACTTGGGCTCCCGGTGCACCGTTTTCATGAACAGCTCGGTAAAGCAGGCCCAGAAGGACGGGGCCAGTGTGGAGAACATCTCCGCCGGACTGTCCATAAGCGTCGTAAAAAACGCCCTTTACAAGGTCATCCGCTGCGCCACTCCCGACGCTTTAGGCCAGAACATAGTGGTGCAGGGCGGCACCTTCCTGAATGACGCCGTACTGCGGGCCTTTGAGCTGGAGGTGGGCAGGAACGTCATCCGCCCCGCCTTTTCCGCCCTTATGGGGGCCTACGGCGCGGCCCTCTTCGCCCAGGAGAGGCGCCCGGAGAAAAGCGGCATCGTCACGGCCGAGGCTCTGGAGAGCTTCAAGCACGAGACAAAGGCCGTGACCTGCAAGGGGTGCAGCAACAACTGCCGCCTGACCCTCAACTATTTCGGCGGCAAAACGCCCTTCATCGCCGGAAACCGCTGCGACAGGCCCCTTAAAATGGGTGACGCAGGACCTCGCCGCGACCTCTTTGAATATAAGCGCAGTCTGCTTTCAAAATACATGAAAAACGAAAGGGAAGAGGGCAAAAAGACGGTGGGCATCCCCCTGGGTCTCAACCTCTATGAGCTTCTGCCCTTCTGGCACACCTTCTTTACTCACCTGGGCTTCAACGTCATCGTCTCTCCCTTCTCCTCCAGGAAGCTGTATCTGAAGGGCCAGCACACCATCCCCTCCGACACGGTCTGCTACCCGGCAAAGCTCCTCCACGGGCACATCGAGGCGCTTCTGGACGAAAAGCCCGACGCCATTTTCTACCCGGACATGAGCTACAACATAGACGAGAATCTGGGCTGCAACCACTACAACTGCCCCGTGGTGGCCTACTATCCCCAGGTGCTGGACGCCAACGTAAAGCGGCTCCGGGAGACGGTTTTCATAAACGACTTCATCGGCCTCCATGACCCTAAGGAGTTCAAAAGCCACATAAGGGGCATACTGGCTAAATACTTCCCGGAGTTTTCAAAAAAAGAGATCTCCGAGGCCTCCGACGCTGCCTACAAGGCCTACGAGGGGCACATGTCGGCACTCAGGGGCAAGGCGCAGGAGTACCTGGAAGCGGCGGAAAAGGAGGACATCCCCGTCATAGTCCTGGCCGGCAGGCCCTACCACGTGGACCCGGAGATAAACCACGGCATAGACGAGCTTATATGCTCCTTGGGAGCCGTCGTGCTCACGGAGGACAGCGTCTCCGACCGGGTGGAGAAGTTCAAAACAAAGGTCATGAACCAGTGGACCTACCACTCCCGGCTTTACGCCGCGGCCAAGTTCGTGGCGGAAGCCCCGGAGGACGCGGATATTAACCTGGTACAGCTCGTCTCCTTCGGCTGCGGCGTGGACGCCGTGACCACCGACGAGACCCGCTCCATAATCGAAGCCGGCGGCAAAATATACACCCAGATAAAGATAGACGAGATTTCCAACATGGGGGCAGTGAGGATCAGGCTCCGCAGCCTCTTCGCCGCCACCGAGGGAAAGAAACTGAAAAAAGCGAAATGATACGATATGGGCGAGGGGAAAAACCCCTCGCCCTAAACTGTAGAAAAAGCCTCGCAGAGTTTTCGCCCTCAGGCGAAAATAAAGTCTGATCCATGTTTTCCGGGAGCATGTATCACGACCGTCGGTCGTGATACATGGCCATATGCCGCCTCCGGCGGCATGGCCTAAAATCTCATGTGCGTCGCCTCGGAGAGGCGACATGCACATAATAACCGCACGGCGGTTATTATCACGGAAAACATACCTGTCAGCCCGCAAGTGTGCGACCTTTTGGGAGTGCGCGCAGCGGGCTGCAAACCTACTAAAACGAGAACCCGGCGAAGCGGTTCTCGTTTTAATCCGGAGGATAAAAATGCGAATTGCCGGACTTGTACAGG
>JAFYCQ010000158.1 GCA_017539635.1 Oscillospiraceae bacterium | reverse complement strand
GTGGGCGACAACGACGAGAGGCTTAAAAAGGCCGTGGCCATAGCCAAGGACAGGGCCGACATCATCATAACCACCGGAGGCCTGGGCCCCACCTACGACGACATGACGAAGCAGACACTTGCCGCCTGCTTCGGAAAAAAGCTCATTATGAACGAAGATGAGGCAGAGGAGATACGGAAGTATTTCCGCAACCGCCTCCACGGCGTGGCCATGACGGACAACAACCTGCAGCAGGCCATGCTGCCCGAGGGCTGCACTATTTTCCACAACGCCTGCGGCACCGCTCCCGGCTGCGCCTTTGAGGCGGAGGGGGTGCATGTCCTGATGCTCCCCGGCCCGCCCAAGGAATGCGTACCCATGTTCAAAAACTGCGCCATGCCCTACCTGCGGAAGCTTTCGGACTCCGAGATAGTCTCCCACAACATCCACATTTTCGGCAAGGGCGAGAGCATCGTGGAGGATATACTCCGGCCCTTGATGCTGGAGCTCAACAATCCCACCCTGGCCCCCTACGCCAAGGAGGGAGAGGTCATGCTGCGCCTCACCGCCAAGGCAAAGACGAGTAAGGAGGCAGAGGAGCTCATGGCCCCGGTACTCGGGCAGGTCACGGACATTTTGGGGGACATAGTTTACGGCGTGGACGTTATGACCCTTGAAAACAGGGTGCTGGAGCTTCTGATCGAAAAAGGCCTCACCGTAAGCACGGCGGAAAGCTGCACCGGCGGCCTCATGTCCAAGAGGCTCACGGACATTCCAGGCTCCTCGGCGGCCTTCACAGGCGGCGCCGTCACATATTCAAACGAGGCCAAGACAAGCATGCTGGGCGTCCCGGCGGAGCTGATCGCCCAAAAGGGCGCCGTTTCCAAAGAGTGCGCCGTCGCCATGGCGCGGGGCATAAGGGAGAGGCTGGGCACGGATATCGGCCTTTCCGCCACCGGCATAGCCGGCCCCGCCAACGACAGCGTCTGCAAGGATGTGGGCACGGTTTTCGTGGCTATGAGCACAAAGGACGGGGACTTCTGCCGCTCTCTCCACTTAGGGGACGACAGAGGCAGAGTGCGCACCATGGCGGTGCACCATGCGCTGGATATGGTGAGAAGATACCTCACGGGGCTGGATGTCCTGGGAGATTGGAAATGATCAGGGGGGCGTTTTGCTTATGGAGCAGGTGAGACACTCTTTTTCGGAACGTGTTCTCCGGGACATGGGCTCCGCCGTTTTGGTACTGGACAAAAAGGGCGGGATTGTGTTCGCGAACACCCCTGCGTACAGAATGCTGGAGCTGGATGAGAACTGCTGCCGGGAAGGCTCCCGCTTTCAGCTGCTTGCGAAGAGCGACTACAACGACAGCTTCAACGAAGCCATTTTCAGAGCCTTTTGCGACACGCAGAAAACAGTGTTCAACAAGGTGCCTTACGAGGCGCCCTCCGGGAAAAAATACGTCTTTTTCATGTCCTGCTCGTATCTCCAGGATGAGGGCATGGAGGATCACCAGCTTGTCATAACCCTGAGCGACGAGACGGAAATGGAGGAGGCAAAGCGGAAGCTGAAGGAATCCTCCCTGACCTTCACCACCTTTCTCGTCGGCTTCTGCGTATGGATAATAGCCTACGCGCTCTGGGATTTTGCCGGCCGGCCGTTCCGGGCGGATTTCATGACCCACGGCGTGGAGCTGCTGGGCATCGTAATGCTGCTGTTCATTATCGGCCGCACAAGCCTTACCTGGAGAGATCTGGGCATTACCACCGACGAGCCCTGGAAAACGGTGAGGACGGCGCTGATCGTATCTGCCTGCGCCGTGGCGTTTTTCTGTGCCGCAAAGGCGGTGGGGCGGCTTATTAATCCCAACCTCTTTTCGCCGGGAGCGCCGTTTTTCGATATAAGCCGCTTCGGACTGAGGCAGATACTGTATATCATCACGGCGGGCATTCAGGAATTTCTCGCCCGCAGCGTCATGCAGGGCAATTTAAGGCGCATACTTGTCAGCAAGCACAAGGGAGTCATGGCGATAGTTATTTCATCTCTCATATTCGCCGGGCTCCACATACATCTGGGCTTTATGTTCATGATAGGAGCCGCCGTGCTGGCGGGGCTTGAAGG
>JAFYCQ010000157.1 GCA_017539635.1 Oscillospiraceae bacterium | reverse complement strand
CCCGAACCTGAGCCTGAGCCGGAACCCGAACCTGAGCCGGAACTCGAACCCGAACCGGAACCCGAACCGGAACCGGAACCTGAGCCGGAACCTAAGCCGGAGCCGGAGCCCGAACCAGAGCCGGAGCCTGAGTCCGAACCGGAGCCTGAGCCTGAGCCCGAGCCAGAGCCGGAGCCGGAACCCGAACCTGAGCCGGAACCCGAGCCCGAGCCCGAACCGGAACCCGAACTGGAGCCTAAGCCCGAGCCGGAACGCGAACCGGAACCTGAGCCCGAACCGGAACCGGAGCCCGAACCGGAGCCGGAACCTGCGGCACCGCTCATTCCTGAGCCGGTAAAGGAGGCAAAGCCCGCGGAAAGGGCCATGCCCGCGCCGGAGAAACCGAAAAAGAAACGGGTCATCTGGCCCTTCATCGTAATCGCGGCGATAATCGTCATCGCGGTGGCTGCTATACTGATTTATCCCATGCTCAGACCCCACCCGGCGGCCGAGCCCGTGCCCCTGCCGGCGGAGACCTCTGCCCAGGAGCCGATTGCAGAGCCGGAGCCTGTTGCTGAACCCGAGCCTGTTGCTGAACCCGAACCTGAGCCCGAACCTGAACCGGTACCGGAACCCGAACCGGAACCGGAGCCTGAGCCCGAGCCTGAACCCGAACCGGAGCCTGAACCCGAACCGGAGCCGGTCAGCGAGTACCTGTTCCCCTCGGACACCGAGCTTATTCCTGCCGATTATCTCGAAGGCATGAACAGGCGCGACTCCTACATGCTGCTCAACGAGATCTACGCCCGCCACGGCAAGATATTCAGGACCGGGTGGATACAGGAGTATTTCGAGGAGAAGAGCTGGTACACCCCGGTGACCCGGGACAGCGATGTTATCGAAGCGCAGTTAAATCCGATCGAGAGCCAGAACCGCCTTACCATAATGGAATACCAGGCGTCCAGGGGTTACAGATGATGGATGCTTACAGGATGTGCGCCCCCTGCCTTTTCGGGCTGGAGGGGCTGGCGGCGGATGAGCTGCGGCGCTTAGGGCTGAAAGACGTGGCGGCGGAAAACGGCAGAGTGCTGTTTTCCGGAAACGCTGCGGACGTCGCCCGGGCAAACATTAATCTCCGCACCGCCGAACGGGTGCTGCTCATAGTGGGCCAGTGCCCGGCCGACACCTTCGATAAGCTGTTTGAAGGCGTAAAGGCCATGCCCTGGGAAAGGTTTATCCCCATTGACGGCCAGTTCCCCGTGACGGGCTATTCCCTCAATTCCGCCCTTCACTCCATACCGGACTGCCAGCGGATAATAAAAAAGGCCGCGGCGGACAGGCTGGCGGCAAAATACAGGACCCAGTGGCTGAAGGAGAGCGGGGAAAAATATCAGATACGCTTTTCAATTATGAAAGACTCGGCCATGCTCACCCTGGACACCTCGGGGACGGGGCTGCATAAGCGGGGCTACCGCCCCGCGGGAAACGCCGCGCCCCTGCGGGAGACGCTGGCCGCCGCCATGGTGACCCTGGCAAGATACCGGGGGCGCGGGAGAGTGTGCGACCCCTTCTGCGGCTCCGGCACGATACCGATCGAGGCCGCCCTGGCCGCAAAGAACAGGGCGCCGGGCATTTTCCGCCATTTCGCCGCGGAAAAGTGGATATCCCTGCCCGGCGGCATCTGGAAGGACGCGGTCACGGAGGCGAAGGACAGGGAATTTTCCGGCGATTACGACATCTGGGGCGGGGACGTGGATCCCGCCTGCACCGAGATCGCCCGGGAAAACGCGAAGCGGGCCGGAGTTTCCGACGCGGTGAGATTCGAGACGGCGGACGCCCGGCACTTTGAGAGAGACGCCGGGGGAACGATCATTTCCAACCCGCCCTACGGCGAGCGGGTCATGGAGGTCAGGGACGCCGAGGAGCTCTACCGCCGCTTCGGCGCCCAGGCAAAGCGCCTGGAGGACTGGAAAATGTATATTTTGTCCTCCCACCCGGAATTTGAAAAGCATTTCGGCATGAAGGCGGCAAAAAAACGCAAGCTCTACAACGGCATGATAAAGTGCGACCTTTACATGTACATGAAGTGACGGCTATGGTTACGAGAGAAACGACCTGTTCCTTTACCGGCTACCGGCCGGAAAAGCTCCCCTGGGGGGAGGACGAGGGGGATCCCCGGTGTATCGCGCTGAAAAGAAAGCTCTATGACGTGGCCGAGGCGCTTTACGACTCCGGCATAAGGCATTTTATCTGCGGCATGGCAAAGGGCTGCGACACCTATTTCTGCGAGACCGTCTTAAAGCTCCGGGAGGAGAGAGCCGGGGTGACCCTGGAGGCCGCCGTCCCCTGCCCCCAGCAGGCGGAGAGGTGGTCGGAGAGAGACAGACGCCGCTATTTCCGCCTTATCTCCCTGTGCGATTTCGAGACGGAGATAGAAAAGGAATACACCCCCGACTGCATGGCAAAGCGCAACCGGTATCTGGCGGAAAACGCCTCGGTCCTGGTGGCGGTGTTCGACGGAAAGTGGGGCGGCACCATGCAGACGGTCAACCTGGCCGGAAAAAACGGCCTGGAAATCATAGAGATCTGCCCGTGACAATGAAACCCAAAAGGTCGAATGCTTCAAAATACAGGAAAAAACACACTAAAAAATTGTTAAAAAGGTAAAAATGAAAACCTCGCCCTTAAAAGTTGCAAAAATATATTGCAATTTAGCGAGGTGAGGTATATAATCCAAAAGTATTAAAATATTCAGGGAAACGGCTTTAAGCCGCCCTGATTGAAAGGTAGTATGTTTTATGGCTCTCAAGAACGAATATCTCAAGAAGAATTATGAAGAGCTTTCCGCCCGCTATGCCGAGCAGAAAGAGTTTATCCAGGCTGTCAGGGAGTTCCTGGAGTCCGTGGAGCCCCTCATCGACGAGCACCCGGAATATGAGAAGGCCGGGATAATCGAGCGTATAGTTGAGCCGGAGCGCGCCATCCTCTTCCGCGTCTCCTGGGTCGATGACAACGGCAAGGTGCAGGTGAACCGCGGCTACCGCGTCCAGTTCAACTCCGCCATCGGCCCCTACAAGGGCGGCCTTCGTCTCCATCCCACCGTCAACCTCTCCGTCATCAAGTTCCTGGGCTTTGAGCAGATCTTCAAGAACAGCCTCACCGGCCTGCCTATGGGCGGCGGCAAGGGCGGCTCCGACTTTGACCCCAAGGGCAAGTCCGACAACGAGATCATGCGCTTCTGCCAGAGCTTCATGACCGAGCTGGCCAAGCACATCGGCCCCGACACCGACGTTCCCGCCGGCGACATCGGCGTGGGCGCAAGAGAGATCGGCTTCCTCTTCGGCCAGTACAAGAGACTGCAGAACGAGTGGACCGGCACCCTCACCGGCAAGGGCCTCTCCTACGGCGGCTCCCTGGCCCGCACCCAGGCCACCGGCTACGGCCTCTGCTACCTCGCAAATGAAATGCTCCACGCCAACGGCATGGACTTCAAGGGCATGAGAGCCGTTATCTCCGGCTCCGGCAACGTCGCCACCTACGCCAACCAGAAGGCCACCCAGCTGGGCGCCAAGGTCGTGGCCATGAGCGACTCCAACGGCTACATCGTCGATGAAAACGGCATCGACTTCAACGTCATCAAGGAGATCAAAGAGGTCAAGCGCGCCCGCATCAAGACCTATCTGGATTACGTCCCCTCAGCCAAGTACGTTGAGGGCTGCTCCGGCATCTGGACCGTCCCCTGCGACATCGCAATGCCCTGCGCCACCCAGAACGAGCTGGATATCGAGGGCGCCAAGGCCCTTCTCGCCAACGGCGTAAAGGCCGTGGCCGAGGGCGCCAACATGCCCACCACTCTGGAAGCCACCCAGGCCTTCCTGGAGGCCGGCATCCCCTTCGCTCCCGCCAAGGCGGCCAACGCCGGCGGCGTTGCCACCTCCGGTCTGGAAATGAGCCAGAACAGCATGAGGCTCTCCTGGAGCTTCGACGAGGTGGACGAGAAGCTTCACGGCATCATGGTGAACATATACAAGAACATTTCCGACGCCGCCGAAAAGGTCGGCAAGCCCGGAAACCTTGTGGTGGGCGCCAACGTCGCCGGATTTATCAAGGTAGCTGACGCCATGCTCGCCCAGGGCATCGCGTACTGATCAAACAAATAATTTAATATTACTTTCGGGTAAACGAAAAGAGCGCCAGATCGGCGCTCTTTTCGTTTACCCGTTAAATTTATTCATCGCTTTGTCGATGCCTTCTTCTATCACGGCATCCACGGCGTCGGCGGCTCTCTTTGTCGCCTCGGCCATGATTTTTGCGTCTTCTCCGTGAAAGCCCATGAGCACCCAGTCGATGACGTCGATATTCTCCGGAGGGCGGCCCACGCCGATCTTCAGCCGGGGAAAGCCGTCGCCGAGAACGGAGATTATGCTCTTCAGGCCGTTGTGGCCTCCGGCGGAGCCGCTGCGGCGCAGCCGCAGAGTGCCGAGAGGCAGGCTGATGTCGTCCGACACCACCAGGACGTTTTCCGGCGGCACCTTGTAAAAGGCCGCTGCCGGCTGTACCGCCTGGCCGGAGAGGTTCATATATGTCTGGGGCTTCATCAGCAGCAGCTTATTACCGCCGTTGTCGTAAACGGCGGTCAGGGCATTGAACTTCACCCGGTCGATTTTTACGCCGTGCTTTGAAGCATAAGCGTCGGCCGTCATAAAGCCGGCGTTGTGGCGGCTGTCGGCGTATTTGGCGCCGGGATTGCCCAGAAACACCACTATCCGGGAGACAGCTGACTGCTTTTTGAGAAAAAACATGGTTTATCTGAACAGGGAGGAGATGGAGACCTCCTCATAGACTCTCTCAATGGCCTCGGCAAACATGGGGGCCACGGAGAGGTAGCGTATCTTTTCGCTCTTTAAGCCCTTGGGGGCGGGAATGGTGTCGAGGAAGAGGAGCTCTTTGAGGGCGCTCTTCTCTATCCGCTCCAGAGCCGGGCCGGAGAGGACGCCGTGGGAGGCGCAGGCATAGACTTCCTTTGCCCCGCCGACCTCCACCAGAGCTTTGGCCGCGCCGCAGAGGCTGCCGCCGGTGTCCACCATGTCGTCGAAGAGAATGACGCTCTTGCCCGTAACGTCGCCTATGATGTTCATGACCTCGGACTGATTGGCCTTTTCACGGCGCTTGTCCACGATAGCCAGGTTGAGGCCGACCTTGTGGGCGAAATTCCTGGCTCTCGCCACGCTGCCCACGTCGGGGGAGACGACTATGTAATTATCGGTGTTGCCGCCCATGAGGTTGATGTAGTAATCGGTAAAGAGAGGACCGCCCATGAGATTGTCCACGGGGATATCGAAAAAGCCCTGGATCTGATTGGCGTGAAGGTCCATTGTGAGCACCCGGTCGGCCCCCGCGCAGGTGATGAGGTTCGCCACCAGCTTTGCGGAGATGGGGTCGCGGGCCTTGGCCTTTCTGTCCTGCCTGGCGTAGCCGAAATAGGGCATTACGGCGGTGATCCTGCCCGCCGAGGCGCGCTTGCAGGCGTCGATCATGATAAGCAGCTCCATGAGATTGTCGTTCACCGGCGAGCAGGTGGACTGGACGATGAAGACATCTGAGCCGCGCACCGTCTCATACAGGGAGACGGAAATCTCGCCGTCGGAAAAGCTGGTGACGTCGTTGTCGCCCAGCTGAATGCCGATGCAGCGGCATATCTCCTTGGCGAGACTGGGGTTGGAGTTGCCTGAGAAGACCTTGATATCCTTGCCGTGAGAAATCATTTTGCACCCCTCCATACATTATTATTTTGTATTTTTGTCAGCAAGTGCGCCTTATCAGGCCGCCCCGCTGCGTATTTCCTTTAAGGTGTTTATATTATAGCAAGGGTTTTTCCATTTTTCCACAAAAATTCTCCAAAAAACCCGGCTTTTACAGAAAAAAGGTGTGCAATAAGCACACCTTTAATGTATAAAGTTCGTGTGTATCTTTTCCTCCGCTTTCGGCAGGGGTATCCCGGCCTTTTCTCCGGCCTCCTTCAGCTTCAGAAACCAGGCCATGTTGCGGCCTAAGATGCGCATTATCTGAAGGCCCTCTTCATCCTGCCGGACCTCCTCCGGCGTCATGCCGTGCACCATGTTCCAGTAATTGGAGGAGACGACGGGCATCTGCTTTATGGTGAAATACTTGTTTATCTGGTCGAAGGCGGAGGTGGTGCCGCCGCGCCTTGCGGAGACGACAGCCGCCGCGGGCTTAAAATAGAAGGGGTGGGGGTCACGGTAGTTTACGGAGAAAAACGCCCTGTCCATGAAGCTTCTGAGGCCTCCGGCCATGCCGCCGTAATATACCGGCGAGCCGAAGACGAAGCCGTCATAGTCATAGGCAAGCTTTGTAAACTCGTTTACTATCCCGCCTAAGACGCATTTCTTCTCTTCAACGCACTTATAGCAGCCGATGCACCCGGATATGGGGGCTTTCCCGATGTGGAAAAAGTCGGCGCCTACGCCCTCCTCATTCAGGGTCTTTGCCACCTCGCTGAGAGCGGTATAGGTGCAGCCCTTTTCATTCGGGCTGCCGTTTACCAGCAGTACCTTCATTATTGGGGAAGGCCGTGCTTGACTCTGTCGGCTTCCTCGGCTCTCTTGGCGTTGTTGAAGCGGTCGAGAGTGCCCACCAGGTAGCCGGTTATTCTCCTTATGCGCTCAAAGGGCACGGTCTGCCAGTGATAGGTGAGGTCAACGAACTCCCCGTCCACGTTTATGTCTATGCCGGAAATCTGCTTGTCCGGGTACTTTTCCTTGGCGCGGGCGATGTAGGCGTCGATCTCGCTCTGCTCCAGAGTGCCGCCCTTGACATTAACAGTTATATTAGTCATTTGAGATTACTCCTTCCCTACATATAGTATCAAGTCGCAGAGAGATTATACTATATAGAGTATTAGATGTCAATAGCGAAAAAGCGCCCGAAAGGGGCGCTTTTCCGGAAAATGAATGCGTGTTTATCAGACCAGGTCCGACTTGGAGGCTAAAAGCACGCCGGCGTCCCTGAACACCTTCTCGGTGAGCTCGTTGTCGGCCACGCGGAATATCATGCAGGCGTTGCCGGGGTTGGAGGTGAGGAAGGCGTAGGTGTACTCCACGTCGATACCGGCGTCCGCCAGAGCCCTGAGAGCCTTGGCGAAGGAGCCGGGCTCGTCCTTTACCAGGACGGCCAGCACCGGGGTTATGGACATGATGTAACCGGCGCTTTTGAGAAGCTCGGCGGCCTTGCCCTCGTCGTCGGCAATAAAGCGCAGGACGCCGAAGTCGCGGGTCTCGGCAATGGACAGGGCCCGCATGTTGATGCCGCCGGCGGCCAGCTCGGACATTATCTGGGCCAGAGCGCCGGACTTGTTCTCAACAAAAACAGAGATCTGCTGAACTGTCATGGTTGTTCCTCCTTACCACAGTTTTCTCTTGTCGATGACTCTCTTGGCCTTGCCCTCGGAGCGGGCTATGGTCTTGGG
>JAFYCQ010000156.1 GCA_017539635.1 Oscillospiraceae bacterium | reverse complement strand
AAGGCCGCCGGGGCCGCGGCGGGGCCCATAGCCGACAGCCGGATATCGGGCCTTCTGGGGAATATAGCCTCCGCCTTCGGGCTGATGCTGGGACTTGTGGGCAGCGCCGGGGTGGTGTTTTTCATCGGGGTAGTCGCGGCCATGAAGGCGGTGGCGGCTTAAATGCTGGAGCATCTTGGAGCCTGGGTGCTCAGACTCACGGGGGCGGCCATGCTGTCCTCCGCCGCTGTTCTGCTCACGCCGAAAACGCCGGCCAAGAGGGCGGTTTTGCTGGGCTGCGGCCTTTTAACGGTAATGGCGCTCCTTTCGATCGTCCCCGGGTATCAGACAGCGCCGGGGAAGCTTTTGCCGGGGGATTATTACGGGGAAGCGGAGAGAATGACCGCCGAATATCTCTCGGAGGCGGAAAATGAGACAAAGGCCGTCATAGAGGAGAGGGCGGAAGCATATATTATGGACAAGGCGGGTATTTTCGGCGCCGGAGTCACATCGGTTCTTGTCGATGCCGAAAAGGGAGACGGGGGTTGGTTTCTTCGGCATGTCAGGGTGACATGCCGGGGGCCGGAGGGTGCGGAGGAGCTGTCCCGATGCATTTCCGGCGAGCTGGGCATTTCAAAGGAGGAGCAGGAGTGGATTTTCCTTGAGTAGATTCAGTTTCGCCCTCATAGCTGAAAAGCTGAAGAGCAAAAGGCTGATTGCAGGGCTCCTTATTCTGGGGGCGCTGCTGCTTCTCCTGGCCCCCTCCGGCGGGAAGAAGGAGGAGGCGGCAAAGCAGGAACTTCCGCCGGAATTTTCCCTGGAGGCGGAGGAGAGAAGGCTTGCCGCCATACTCTCAAAAACCGAGGGGGCGGGACGGGTTTCCGTCATGCTTGCGGTCTCCGGAGGAGTTGTACGGGAGATAGCCGAAGACACGGAGGAGACAGCCGCCGAGGGCAAAAGGGAGAGCTCTAAAAAGGCCGTGACGGTTCAGACCGGGGGCAGCGCCCAGGAGGCGGTGACCCTAAGGTATCTCTATCCGGATTACACCGGGGCCCTGGTTGTGGCCGACGGCGCAGGCAGCGCCGGGGTTAGGCTGCGGCTCACCGAGGCGGTGGCGGCTCTCACCGGGCTTAAAACGGATAAAATATCTGTCATCAAAATGAAATAGGAGGAAGAAATGAAAGCGTTTAAGAGAAACGCCGTTATAGCGGCGGTGGTGGTTTTCGTTGGGGCGGCCGTATATCTCAACTGGGCGTACAACAAAAAGGCGGAGGCGCCGAAGGTTTCGGGCTTTGAGGACGTGATGGAGACGCCGGAAACGGCGGCGGAAGCCGAAACTGATAGCTCCGGCCTTTATTACGAGGAGGCCGAAAACGGCGCTCAGGCGTTTTTCGACAGCGCACGGCTGGAGAGGAGCCGGGCAAGGGACGAGGCCGCCGCCGCTCTTTCCGCCGTGGCGGAGACGGAGGGAGCCTCTCAGGAGACCATAGACTCCGCCCTGGATAAGCTCTCAAAAATGGCCGCCGACACGGTGACGGAGGCGGAGCTTGAGACGCTTATCTGCGCCAAGGAGGGGTATTCCCAGTGCGTGGTCTATCTGTCTGACGATTCGGTGACCGTGACTGTCGCGCCTTTGTCTCAGGAGGGGCTTTCTGCCGCCGCCGCGGCCAGGATAACCGACACGGTGACGGAAAAAACGGGAATGCCCGCCACGGCGCTGAATATAGTGGAAATAAAATAGACAACACTCTTTTATTTTCCGGCGATGTGTGGTAAAATCTCTATAACAATAACTATATCGCCTGAGGAGTGTTTCAAATGAGCGATAACAGAGAATACATAGTCCATCCGGGAGAAAGCGGCAGCATAAACATTTCCGAGGACGTGGTGGCCTCCATTGCCGCCAGCGCCGCCAAGGAGACCGAGGGCGTGGCCTCCCTGACCTCCTCCGTGGGAAAGGAGATCTCCGAGCTTTTGGGGAAGAAGTCCGTCCCCCGGGGAGTCAAAATTTCCTTTGAGGACGAGGCTGTCACCGCCGACGTCTGCATCACCGTGGATTACGGCACGCCTATTGAGGGCGTGGGCAAGGCCGTCCAGAAGAACGTGGCCGCCGCGATCGAGGGCATGACGGGCTTTGCCGTCGCCGCCGTGAACGTCCACGTCTGCGGGATCGCTCTGCAATAACAGCAGGTAAAACAAATGACAAGAACGACAGCAAGAGAGCTGGCCTTAAGGCTCTGCTTTTCCCTTTCCGAGAGCGGGGAGGGGCCGGAAGAGCTTCTGGAAACCGTCTTCGACCCGGAGTATTACGAAACGCTGAAGAGTGAGGACGAAATCTTCGCCGAATACCCGGACGAGGCGCAGATGAGGTATATAAAACGCCTCGTTGCCGGCGTGGGCGAGCACTCCTATGAGCTTGACGGTTACATAGAGAAGTACGCCAGGGGCTGGAAATTCGCGCGGATTTCCCGCACCGCCGTCGCCATACTCAAAACCGCCATGTACGAGGTCATGTACATGTCCGACGAGGTGCCGGTGGGCGCTGCGGTGAACGAGGCGGTGGAGCTGGCAAAAAAATACGAGGAGCCGGAGACCGTGCCCTTTATAAACGGCATCCTCGGCAGCTTTTCACGGGAAGAGGCGGCGGAAAAGTGAGAAAGGTCGCCGTCGCCTTCGACACCAGCAACTATACGACCTCCTTCGCCGTCTTCGACGGGGAGAGGGGAGAAAATTCGGGACGCCTTCTGGACGTTGCGCCGGGTCAGCTCGGCCTTCGCCAGTCTGACGCCCTTT
>JAFYCQ010000155.1 GCA_017539635.1 Oscillospiraceae bacterium | reverse complement strand
CGGCATGGGCATGTTCATATTCAGCCGCAAAATGCTGGTGGAGGCTCTGGAGGAGACCTATTCAAAAGGCCTCGTGCACCTGGAGCGGGATTATCTCCAGCGGGAATTCAACAAGGGGAAGCTGACTCTCTCCGTTTACCCCTTTGACGGCGTGGTGCTCCAGAACCAGGACGTACCCAGCTATTTCGCCAACAACATGGCCCTTTTGCGCAAGGATATTAGAGACGGCCTTTTCAAGCCGGATTTCCCCATCTACACCAAAATCAGGGACGAGGCCCCCACCTATTACGGCGACGGCAACGAGATAACCGACTGCCTCATAGCCGACGGCTGCGCCATGTACGGCAAGGTGGAAAAGAGCGTCATCTTCCGCGGCGTCTCCATCGAAAAGGGCGCCAGGGTGTCCTCCAGCGTAATAATGCAGGGCACGAGCATCGGCAAGGACGCCGTTTTGGAAAACGTCATACTTGACAAGGACGTGACCGTAAGGGACGGCACCGTGCTTATCGGCACTCCGGAGCACCCGGTGATAGTGAAAAAGGGAGCGACGGCATGAAGATAGTTTTCGCGGCAAGCGAGGCCGCGCCCTTCATAAAAACGGGAGGCCTGGGCGACGTCGCCCAGGCCCTGCCCCTTGCTTTGAGCAAATCGCCCGACCATGAGATACTGCTTTTCCTGCCCTACTACGGGCAGATAAAATACGACCCCCAGTTCAGGATAGAAAAGCTCCAGGAATTTCAGATGCCCCTTTCATGGCGCAGCCAGTACGTGGGACTATACAAGCTCCGCTCGGCAAAGCGGAAGCTGCGCATTTATTTCATCGATAACGAATACTATTTCAACAGAGACAGGATCTACGGCTGCGTGGACGACGGGGAGCGCTACGCCTTTTTCTCCAAGGCAATACTTGAATCCCTCTGCCGCTTAGGCGAAAAGCCGGACATCATCCACTGCAACGACTGGCAGACGGCGCTGGTCCCCATCCTGCTCCACGCCTTTTATCAGGAGACTCTGGGGAACGCCAAGACCGTCTTTACGATACACAACATCGAATATCAGGGCTGGACGCATCCATATTTCTTAGGGGAAGTCCTGGGGCTGCCCGACGAATACGACAGCGTGCTGCATTTCCACGACGGCCTCAACTTCATGAAGGGCGCAATACTCACCTGCGACGCGCTGACCACCGTTTCCGGCACCTACGCCCGGGAGATATGCGACCCCTATTACGCCCATGGCCTTTCCGATATAATCGCGGAGCACTCCTTTAAGCTCAGCGGCATAGTAAACGGCATTGACGTCGCCTCCAACAACCCGGAAAAGGACCCCTGTATCGCTCAGAACTACGGGGCAAAGACCTTCAAAGAAGGCAAGGCGGCCTGCAAGGCGGCGCTGCAGAAGGAGCTGGGGCTTCCCGTAAGGGACGACGTGACCGTTATCGGCATGGTCTCCCGGCTGGTGAGCCACAAAGGGCTCGACATCCTCTGCGAGAGGATAGAGGAGCTGACCCGCTGGAACATTCAGATAGTCATTCTGGGCACAGGGGATTACCGGTATGAGCGGTGCCTGCAGGACGTGTCCTGCCGCCATCCGGACTGTTTTTCCATCAGCCTGCACTTCAACAGGGAGCTGGCGCCGAAGATATACGCCGGCAGCGACCTTTATCTCATGCCCTCGAAAAGCGAGCCCTGCGGTCTTTCGCAGCTTCTGGCCATGCACTACGGCACCGTTCCCGTCGTTCACGAGACCGGCGGCCTGAAGGACACCGTCGCCCCCTTCAACCCCGAAACGGGAGAGGGCTGCGGCTTCACCTTCCAGTCCTTCCGGGGAGACGACATGCTCGGCGCCATAAGGCGGGCCCTGGAGATCCGGGGCGGGCACCCGGAAATGTGGGAACAGGTGGTCCGCAACTGCATGGCGGCGGACGTCTCCTGGGCAAAGCCTGCCAGGGAGTATTCCGCCCTGTATTCCCGTCTGGTCAACAACGAATAATCTGACTTATGGAGTTATCTATGACAAAAGAAGAAGTATTGAAAAGGCTGAACGAGACGTCCATACGCCTCTATTCCAGCAACCTTTCCGAAACCACCGACAAGCAGGCCTACAAGGTGGTCTGCACCCTCCTGCGGGAAATGCTTGCGGCTAAGCGCAAGGAATACCGGGACTCCTACATGCCAAAGGAGCCCAAACAGGTCTTTTACCTGTCCATGGAATTTCTCGTGGGCACGTCCTTAAGGAACAACCTCTTCAATCTGGGTCTTGAGGGCGTATTTCGGGAGGTTTTGAAGGAGCAGGGCTTTGAGGCTGAAAGGCTCTACGCCCTGGACCCGGACGCAGGACTGGGAAACGGCGGTCCGGGACGCCTGGCCTCCTGCTTTATGGACAGCCTCACCGGCAACGACCTGCCGGCTACCGGCTTTTCCATCAGATACGAGTTCGGCATCTTCAAGCAGAAGATCATCGACGGCTGGCAGACGGAGTTCCCCGACAACTGGCTCGACCGGGGCGAGGTCTGGCTCCAGCCGAGAAGCGACGAGAGCTATGAGGTGAAATTCGGCGGCAAGGTCTCCGAGTGGTACGACAACGGCCAGTTCCGGGTCGCCCAGACCGAATATCAGAGCGTCATCGCCGTGCCTTACGACATGTACATCTCCGGCTACAACTGCGACGCTGTGAACACGCTGGTGCTCTGGAGCGCCAAGCTCCCCAGCTTCGACATGTCAGCCTTCTCCCGGGGCGAGTACGTCCGCTCATTAGAGCAGAACACCATGGCGGAGGTCATTTCAAAGGTGCTCTACCCCGCCGACAACCACATAGAGGGAAAGAGGCTGCGCCTTCGGCAGCAGTATCTGCTGGTGAGCGCCTCTCTGCAGAGCATACTGAGCTGGCACAAAAAGCGCTACGGCACTCTGGACACGCTGCCCGACCACGCGGCGATCCACATAAACGACACCCACCCCGCTCTCTGCGTGCCGGAGCTCATGCGCCTTCTCATGGACGAGAACGGCTACGGCTGGGATCAGGCCTGGGACATTTCCCAGCGCACCCTCTCCTATACCAACCACACGGTAATGAGCGAGGCCCTGGAAAAGTGGAGCGTGTGGCTCTTTGAGGAGCAGCTGCCCCGTATTTACGGCATAGTCAAGGAGATAGATCGCCGCCTGCGGGAGCGCCTGAACGAGGCATACCCCAACGACTGGGGCAAAATAAACTACATGGCCGTCATCGCCGACAACGAGGTGCGAATGGCAAACCTCTGTCTGGCCTGCTG
>JAFYCQ010000154.1 GCA_017539635.1 Oscillospiraceae bacterium | reverse complement strand
GCAAACGACGTTCTGAAAAACAGAAAGTATGACGATCTGTCGATAAGGCAATCGGGCTATAACGACGACAGGTGCTTCGGTGTGGAGATCGGCAACGAAGGCCTTTTGAAGCTATTAAACCGGGGCATCAATATACTGGGCGACGACTACGCCCAGAATGTCGCCTACCGCTACACCGAGGGGCTGTATTCCTATAGTTTTATAGACGTGCTGCGGGATCACATGGCCTTGTTCGGGACTATCATTCTTGCCATCGCCGCCCTTGTGATCTTCATGCTCGTCCGGGATACCAGGCGCACTAAGAAAGAGGTCAGGGAAAAGGAAAGGGCCCGGCTGGAGCTTGAGGAGAAAAACCGCGAGCTGGCGGAAAGCCAGGCGGCCCTCTCAGACGCTTTGACGGCGGCGGAACACGCCAACCGCGCAAAGACGACTTTCCTGAACAACATGTCTCACGACATCCGGACGCCGATGAACGCCATTGTGGGATTCACGGCGCTGGCGGCCTCACATATAGACAACAAGGAGCAGGTACAGGATTATCTGGGCAAGATCTCGGTGTCCAGCCAGCATTTGCTTTCGCTTATTAACGACGTGCTGGACATGAGCCGTATCGAAAGCGGCAAAATGACCATAGAAGAAGCAAACGTCCACCTCCCGGACGTGATCCACGATCTGCGGACGATCATACAGTCAAATCTTACGTCCAAGCAGCTGGAGCTGTTCATCGACACGCAGGATGTGGTCCACGAGGATATAGTGACGGACAAGCTCCGCCTGAATCAGGTTTTGCTGAACATCCTTTCAAACGCCATCAAATTTACCCCCGCAGGGGGAACTATAAGCTTCCGCATCATCGAAAAGCCGTCCCCCGACGCCGGCCTTGCCAACTTTGAATTCCGCATAAAGGACAACGGGATAGGCATGAGCGAGGAATTTCAGAAGACGATATTTGAAGCGTTCACCCGGGAAAAGACCAGCACTGTCAGCGGCATCCAGGGTACGGGCCTCGGCATGGCGATAACAAAGAATATCGTTGACATGATAGGCGGCAGCATAGCGGTAAATTCAACGGAGGGCAAGGGAAGCGAGTTCATCGTGGATATTCCCTGCAAGATCAGCGGAGAATCCGCAAAACAGGAGCCGCTGCCCGAGCTTAAGGGGCTCCGCGCTCTCGTGGCGGACGACGACACCAACACCTGTCTCTCTGTCTGCGCCATGCTGCGGGAGATCGGCATGAGGCCGGACTGGACCAATTACGGAAAAGAGGCTGTTATCAGGGCAAAAGAGGCTAAGGATCAGGCCGACGAATTCAGGGTCTATATCATTGACTGGCTGATGCCGGATCAGAACGGCATAGAGACGGTACGCAGGATCCGCAGGATAATCGGCGACAGCACGCCTATCATTATTCTGACAGCCTATGACTGGGCGGATATCGAGACGGAGGCAAGGGATGCCGGTGTGACGGCCTTCTGCTCAAAGCCGCTGTTCATGTCCGAGCTGAGGAACGTTCTTTCGCGGCCCTTTGCCGCTTCAAACGACACGCCGGACGAGAAGACCGAGCCGAAAGCCCGCGCCTCTTTCGCCGGAAAGCGTGTCCTTCTGGCTGAGGACAATGAGATGAATCAGATGATAGCCGAGGCCGTTCTTACGGAGGCCGGACTGCTGGTCGAAATAGCCGGCGACGGAACGGAGGCTGTTGAAAAAATGAAAGCTGCCCCCGCCGGTTACTACGATATTATTCTTATGGACATTCAGATGCCTATAATGAACGGTTACGAGGCGGCAAAGCAGATACGGGCTCTGGATGACAGTAAAAAGGCGAATATCCCCATTGTGGCTGTCACGGCAAACGCATTCGAGGAGGATCGCGTGATCGCTCTGGAGGCCGGAATGAACGGACACCTGGCAAAGCCCTATGATATCCCTGCGATCATGGAGACCTTGAACGATCTTCTGAATTGAGGCAGAGCCGGGCGTATTTAAAGATTAAAATGTCGGCAGCAGGTCATGCCATGCCTGCTGCCGACAAAATTTTTTGTATTACCTGCACAAAAACTATTGACAAACTTTGGGTTTTGTAGTACAATTTAACCATCCTAAGGGAGCAAAACCGCATACCAGAAGCTTTCATCAGTTGTACAGCTCGCCTTGAGCGTTTAGTATATATTGATTTCCTTTTTTGAAACGTTTTGGTTTCGCGGAATTTAAGAAAGAGAGGTAACCAATGATGTTAGATAATAAAATATTGGAGAAATAGCCCCTGACTGGTTGTGGCAGTCAGGGGCTGTTTCTTTTTCTGTGTTTATTTATAGCTTACGGTTTCGCTCAAAGCTTTTCTGCTGTTGTGGTTGGGCAGCGGGGCGGCTCCCTCCTGTCCGTAGCCGAGATCCATCATCATGAGCACTTCCTCATTTTCGGGAAGCCCCAGCTCGGCCGCCATTTTCTCAGGGTCGAAAAAGTTTATCCAGCAGCTGTTTACGCCCTGGTTTTCCGCCGCAAGTATCATGTGCGTCGCAACGATGGAGGCGTCCTCGACGCCGGAATCGCGCTTTTCTCCGGGATAGGTAAAGACGTTGTTTTTGTCGAAGGCCACGATAAGCACTGTCGGCGCTCCGTAACGGCAGGGAGTAACCGCATCGACCTTAGCCAGATATTCGGAGCTTTGCACGACATAAACGTGCTGCTCCTGGAGATTCTTTGCCGTGGGAGCTAAACGCCCGGCCTCCAGTATCGCCGTGAGCTTATCCTCTTCTATCTGTCTGTCGCTGAACTTTTTGCAGGAAAAACGGTTTTTGATAACGTCGCAAAATTCCATTGAAAATCACCTCATATTTTATACATTCTTTGTTTTCGGCTCTTTGAGCTGTTTACGGATTACCTGTCCTGCCCGACAGGTAATTATTATTATACCGGCATTCAGCGGGAAGTGTGGGCATGATCACGGGGACGACAGCAGTGAAAAGGCTGCCCGTATGTGCTTTCAGCCCTGCTTCACAATTATTTCCGCCAGACGATATATCATTTCTGCAGCTTCGGCCCGGGTAGTGATGCCGCCGGGGTCCAGGGCGCCGTCGCCGCTGTCCGGGAAGAGCCCTGCGCTTACAGCCCAGCTCATGGCATCCTTTGCCCAGTTCTCACAAAGGCCGCCGTCCGGAAAACCGTCAAGAGAGGCGCGGGAGCCGGTGTCGAGGCCAAGGAAGTTTGCATAGCGATAGAGCATCACCGCTGTCTGCTCACGGGTAACGGGGGCGTTGGGCTCAAAGCCCTCGCCGGTGCCCGCGGCGATGCCCGCCTTATTTGCCCAGGCTACGGCGTCGGTAAACCACATTCCCTCCGGGACATCCCCGAAGCTGTTCTCTCCCACATCCGAAGAGCCGTCCAGCCGGTACAGAACGGTCGCCAGCATCCCGCGGGTCATGTCCGCGCCGGGCTCAAAGCCCTCTTCCGTGCCCAGGAACAGCCCGCGGCTTGCAGCCCAGGTGATATAAGGCTCAGATAAGGAGCCGGGAGGAACATCCGGGAAGGTTTTGGTGTTGTCGATCATTTTTACAGTCGCGCTGCCCTCTATCTTCAGTATGACGCCCTTTTCTCCGTTTACGGACGCTCTGACGAGCTCCTCCGTGCCGTCTTCGTGAACGATCACCGCGGCAGTGCCCGGAGTCAGGTTTTCTGCGGGGATCTCCACGGCGACGGGGCCGGCGTCCTTAGGAAGCGTGACTGTTACGGGAAGGCCGCCTGCCTCAGCCGTAACGGGAAGCGTTACAGGCGTGCCCTTTTCGGCAGCGTCGG
>JAFYCQ010000153.1 GCA_017539635.1 Oscillospiraceae bacterium | reverse complement strand
GAGGCGACGTTGCCTATGTATTTTACTTCGCCGTCATGATACTGATAGATCGCCGCAGAGGCCGACTGTCCGCCTCCGAATATCGTCGAGGCCTCCGCCACCGCCAAAATCGTATCGCCGGAGCCGCAGCTGAACTGGGCAGTATAGAGCGCTTTGTCGTCTTCCAGATCCTTTTTAAGCTCCGCAATCTTGTTCTCATAGGCCTCCTCGGGCGTCATTTCTTTTACGGGCGCTTTTTCGGCGCAGGAAGCAACGCAAAGGCAGACCGCCAGCGCGAGGATCAATACAATTACTTTTTTCATTTTGTTTACCTCCTTTTTATCAATAATACCATTATCAGTAGCCCCAGTCAACTAATTCCCAGTCTCCGCCGTCGGTGCGGCCCAGCCACCAGTTCCAATCCGTGTACTCCTCGTCCTGGTTCCAGGCGCCGTAGCCCACCTTGGGTGAGTGGAAGTTGCTGTAAAACATGATGCACTCGGTAAATTTGTGGCCGTCGCCGTGCTCGTGGCGCCACTTTACGTTTTCCGCGTTGTTGTAATCAGCCGAGCTGTACCGTATGCTGTGCATCTCGCAGCCCGCCCATGTATTGAACGTGGCCATTATGGCGTCTATGGCCTTGTCCATATCCTCGCGGGAATAGAGCTTTGAGGTGCCGTAATCGATATCGAAGGATTTGCTTTCCCCAATTTTACCCGCGATCTCCGGGTTTTGTGCCGCGAGGCTTAAATACCATTGGCGCATGATATCGCTGGCTGAAAAGGTGTTGTCTTTCATGACTGCCTTCATAAGATACTCTTCACCGTTGCAGCGAACTGCGCGGACGTAGTTTTCCTTGCCCTCCATGAGGAAGAAATCAAAGCGCTCTTCGTCCTGTGGGATATTGAATACCACATATTCGCCATCCGGCGTTTCGCTTATATCGACGTTCTCATAAGTTACACCAGTCACACCGTTGCCGGTCATCAGCATTTCGGCGAAGGGTCTCGCGGTCTCGCAGTCTGACGCCACCGGCCCAAACTCAGTAGTGCTTAAAGTACACTCAAAATCGTCCATAAAGGCGGCTCTGGCGAGGTAATTATCCAGCATGGAATTACCTCGGACGAAGGGGGAGAGACCATCGTTGTCGGCGATAAATGCGTCTCTCACGTCGTTCCAGGCCCATTCGTTGAGCTCGCCCCAGTTGTTCCAGCCTTCCGTGTCGCTGGAATAGACGTCACCCGGCCGATAGAAGCGCACGTCCGTGGGGTGGACGTAGATATAATAATTGCCGCTATTGTCACATGCAAACACCTGTGCGCCGGACATATCGTAGCAGAGCATTTCGTGGAGCGTCGCCTCGTCGACCTTCCGTATGCCGAAGAGCTCTCCAATGCCCCGGTAATCCTGTCCGTCATTCTTACCTGCCTCCACCGAGGCCTTTTCGTAGACGTAGAACAGATCGCCTTTATCGTACTGGTACTCCGTGTCAACTATAACAAGGTCCTTGAATTTTTCAGGTATGGAGAGTGTATAGCCCTTGTTCTCGTACTTTGAATCCGTGCTGTCGTTTTTGACCGGGGCCTCTGTCTCTGTGCCGCTTTTTGCCTCTGTATTGCTTTCTTTCTCGGTAGTGGGTGCGACGGTGGAGCAGGCCGCCAGCAGGGCGACGATAATTATGGCGGCGATAATGCCGAGAGCAGATTTCTTTTTGAATGTCATGATTTCCGTTATCCTTTCCTTTGTTGTGTTTGATCCGAAGCCGGAAAACAGCGGGGAAGCCTTGAACCGGCTTTCCTCGGCGTCTATAAGAGCCCTTGCGTAGTCGCCCCGGTTGTTTTCGCCCAGCCTTTTAATGACCGCCTCGTCGCAGGATAGCTCAATATCCCGGTTAGCCAGCCAATACATGAGCCACACGGCGGGATTGAACCAGTGGACGGCCAGCGTCAGCGCCAGCAGCAGCTTCCACAGCGCGTCGAGCCTGCGCATGTGCGTGTACTCATGCTCCAGGGCGTATTTCAGATCAACGTTTTCTCCGGCGGGTATCAGGATGACAGGCCTGATGATCCCGTAGGTCATAGGTGTGTCCAGCCCTTTAAGCGCCTTTATATCATAACCGCGGCGCAGGGGATGGTCAGCCTTCCAGTTATCAAGCTCCGGGGAAGATACCTTAACGGCGCTTTTGAACTTTTTAATGCCTCTAAGATACATTATCGCCATAAAGGCCACAATCATAACAGCCCCGGCGGCCCAGATAATTGTCAGGATACCTGCCGTCGTTAGCCCGGTTTTCACAGAGGACTGCTCAAAAGAGGCAGGAGGGGCTGCGTTTGGGACCTGGTTGTATGTGCCGGTCTGCTCATAGCTTTTCGGCGTTTCCGGACGTACTGAGGAAAAATCATTCTCCTGCGGCGGATAAGCCTCGATCAAAGCCGGCTTGTCCGCAGGTGAAGGCAGCGGCACAGAAATCCGAAAGGCAGGACCCAAGGGCGTCAGCAGCCGGATAACCACCACAAGCCACATGAGCAAAAACGCCTGTTTCGGCAGCCGCCTTAGGGCAATCAGCCTTATAATAGCGATAATGATAATAAGAGCTGCGCCGGCGGCGCTCATATACAGTAAAGTCATGACCGCCTCGCTCATTCCAGCTCGCCGATAATGGATCTGAGCTTTTCTATTTCATCGGCACCCAGCTTATTCCTACTTAACAAGGAGGCAAATAACATATCGGCGGAGCCATCGAAAATCTTGTCGATGAGTCTGTCGGTCTCGGATCGCTGCACAGTTGATTTGTCAATTAGCGCCCGGCAGACAAACCCAGGGTCAGAACGCTCTACGGCGCCCTTGGCGACGCATCTTTTTATAAGCGTATAGGTAGTGTTGGCGTTCCAGCCGTTTTCCTCAGACATGGCCTGAACGACAGCCGAGGCTTTAACAGGCTGCTCACGCCATATAACATTCATGACCTTTAATTCAGAATCCTGTAATCTGTTTTCCATGATAAACCTCCGGGAGAGAACTTCACTACTGCAGTAGTATCCTGATACTACACCAGTAGTATCAGGATGTCAATAGATAAAAGCAAAAAAGAGAGGTGTGAGCTTTGATTTCATAAAAAACTATGTTTTACTGCGCATATTCTGATAAAAACCTCCCCTAAATTGAACAAAATTTTTATTTTGTTCAATTACCCTTGTATTTTCACCTGAATGTGTTATAATGTAAATATGGCCGTTGCCTCTATTCTGCCTCTCCCCTCTGTCGTTGTTCATTCTCTATTCAAGGTGATAATATGGATTACAGAACCGAAGCGCCTGAAATCATCAAAGGCTTTCTGATCTATCACGAGACCATCAAAGGTCATTCCCGGCGCACCGTTGACGAATACTTCCTTGACCTGCGAAACTTTTTCCGCTATTTAAAGCTCTCCAGAGGTCTCGTGCCTCGTACGACCGCTTTAGACGAGATCTCCATTTCTGATGTTGATCTTGACTTTGTTAAGACAGTTTCACTTTCTGACGTTTACGACTATCTGTCATTTCTGGCCCGCGACCGTGAAAAGCATCAGAACAGCTCAAATACCGAATACGGACTAAACGAGCGTTCCCGTGCAAGAAAAATTGCAACTATCCGTTCATTTTACAAATATTTGACACTCAAGGCCCAATTAATGGAAAACAATCCCGTAGCGGAGCTTGAAACGCCTAAATTAAAGAAATCAATGCCTCGGTACCTTAATTTAAGTGAGTCCCAGCAGCTTCTGTCCTCGGTGGACGGTAAAAACGTCGAAAGGGATTTATGCATCATTTCCCTGTTCCTTAACTGCGGGCTGCGGATCTCCGAGGTCGTATCCCTGAATCTTTCCGATATCAGAGCCGATCACCTGCTGATACACGGCAAGGGCAACAAGGAACGGGTCGTATTCCTCAACGCCGCCTGCGCCGACGCCATTAACGGTTACCTTGAAGTGAGAAAATCGATTCCGGCCGTTGATAAAAACGCCTTTTTCCTCTCCTCCCGCCGCACGCGGATAAGTCGCTCCACCGTCCATGAGCTTGTCAAGCACCACCTCGCCGCGGCTGGACTTGACAGCGAAAAATATTCCTCCCACAAGCTCCGGCACACGGCGGCGACTCTGATGCTTCACAACGGCGTGGACGTGAGAACGCTCCAGGAGCTATTGGGCCATGAGCACCTTAACACCACGGAGATTTACACCCACGTGGAAAACGAGGGCCTGCGGGACGCCGCTCTGCGCTCTCCCCTTTCTGATTTCAAAAAGGAAAAATAACACACGCCAGAACTCCTAAGCATAATATGAGGCGAGGGTCAATTACCCTCGCCAAACTTATTATTGGAGTGTGTCTAATGGCAACATTCACTAATTTTGCCACCCTCACCTACAGCGGCGGAACTACCAATTCCAACACTGTTACGGGTGAGCTTCTCGATACCGTCACAGTCACAAAAACGGCCGTGGCGGACGATTACACAGGAAACGACGTTGTCACCTATGTGATTTCCATAGTAAACAGCGGGACTTCTCCCTTCTCCGGCGTTACGGTAACGGACGATCTGGGAGGCTACACCTTCGAAGCAGCAACACTGTACCCCCTCGAATACGTTGCGGGCTCGGTTCGTTATTTCATTAACGGCACGCCGCAGGCGGCCCCTGCGGTGACTCCTGGGCCCCCTCTTGTCATCTCCGGCATAAGCATCCCCGCCGGGGGCAACGCGACGATAATCTACGAAGCGGAAGTCACCCCCTACGCTCCCCTGGCTGCCGGAAGCGTCATCACCAACACCGCCTCTGTTGCAAACCCCGAAAAGGAGATCCCCGAATCCGTCAGCGATACCATAACGGCGGAGGAACAGGCGGAGCTGTATATCAGCAAGGCGTTAAGCCCCTCCTCCGTGTCCCCCGGCGGAACGCTCAGCTACACGTTTATGATTGCCAACACCGGCAACACCGAGGCCACGGCCGAGGATGATGTGACGCTGACCGACACCTTTGAGCCTGTTCTCGCCGACATCACCGTTACATTCAACGGCGAGACCTGGGCGGAAGGCACAAATTACACCTACGACGCGATAACCGGCGAATTTGCCACCGTCCCCGGCCAGATAACAGTCCCCGCCGCGACCTTCACGCAGGAGGGATCCGGCGCATGGACTACAACGCCCGGCACGGCGACGCTCATTATCACCGGAACTATCACGGCATAAAAAAACCGGGAGGTCACCCTCCCGGTTTTTATTTTGATTACCTGTTACGCCTTGAAGCTGTTGAGCTTCTCGATGAAGTCGTCGGCATCGACACCGTGGACGGCGCAGGCCTCCTCCAGAGTCTCACCGTGGGCAGCGGCGCAGCCTAAACAGTGCATACCGATGGAGAGGAACAGAGGCGCGGTCTCGGGAGCCTTGTCAAGGACCTCGGCGATAAGAGTGGTCTTTTCAAAATCGTACATTTTGGTACATCCTTTCATATTCATATATCTGTTATGGTATTATAACACGCCGTCGGCATTTTTCAACACTTTTTTCAGCAGCCTGTGAGAATGGCGTCCAGGATGACGGCTATTTCCTCGTCCAGGCCCTTTTTCATTTTGACCGCCTCTTCTATGGGCGTCCAGAAATAGTTGTCTCCGTTGAGGCATACGACCTGTCCGGTCACGCCCTCGGACAGCAGCTTTACCGCCGTATAGCCCATGCGGGTGGCTACGATGCGGTCATGTACCAGCGGGGAACCTCCCCTCTGTACATGACCCAAAACGGTCACTCGGGTTTCAATTCCGGTCTGCAGCCTGATGCAGGCGGCCACATCCTCCGCCTTTGCCGCTCCCTCGGCCACCACGAAAAGCAGGAATGTCCTGCCGTTATCTCTGGCCTTTCTGATTCTGGCCAAAACGTGATTTTCAAGATCGACCGGCGTTTCGGGAATGAGTATGCCCGTGGCGCCTCCCGCGATTCCCACATTCAGCGCCAAATGCCCCGCCCTGTGCCCCATTACCTCGACCACGGAGCAGCGCTCGTGGGATTTCATGGTGTCCCGGATCCTGTCCACAGCCTCCATAGCAGTGTTGCAGGCGGTGTCAAAGCCAATGGTATAGGAGGTGCAGGCTATGTCGTTGTCGATAGTTCCCGGTATGCAGCAGACGCATACCCCCTCTTTTGAAAGGTCGTAGGCTCCCCGGAAGGTGCCGTCGCCGCCGATGGCCACAAGGCCCTGTATTCCGGCGGCCTTTAGGTTTTCTGCTCCCTTTTTTACTCCCTCAGGCGTGGCAAACTCGGCGCTTCTGGCTGTGTAGAGGACGGTTCCGCCCCGGGAGGCAAGACCGCTTACGTCCTCCACCTTCAGCTCAATAAAGTCGTTTTCCAGCAGTCCCTGGTAGCCCCTTCTGATGCCGACACATTCCATGCCCAGGTAGGCTCCGGTTCTGACACAGGCGCGAATTGCCGCGTTCATTCCGGGGGCGTCCCCGCCGGAGGTGAGTATGCCGATTTTCTTGATTTTTTCTGACATTTTCATCAGTCCTTATCTGAAGATTTCCCCGTCCTTATCGAAGATCTCAATACGGCGGAATTTAGTGAAATCAGGCGCGAGATCGGGTGAGAGCTGCCGTAGTGCCGCCATCAGGTTTTCAGGGTTCAGCGCCGGATTCTGGGCGGTTATAACGGCATTTACCTTGACGGTGTTATGAGAAGTTTTTTCAAATCCCACGCTGTTTATACAGGGCACTATATCAAAATCCGAAATGCCGCTTTTGGATTTTTTCTTTATGACGATAATCTTTTGAGCGAAAAAGTCATCAAGTCTCTTTTCAATGTCCTCCGGCGCACCGCTGTCGTACTCCATTTGCCCCAGTATTTTGACCCAGTATATATCCTTGGGCTTTCGGGAAGCGTTGTAGGCTTTAATTATCCGGATGCCCTCCGGGGAAACGGCGTTGAGCTTTTCCGGCAGCTCCTCAAGCGCGGAGCCGGAAACGAGGCAGAAATCCAGTATCTCGCATACGCTCTCCTGCCCGAGAGACAACGGCAGGGCTATGGATATCTTCGGTCTGGGGTTAAAGCCCTCCGAATGCTTTACAGTCACACTAGCTCTGGCGAAAATGCGCTGAAATGTGCGCATGAGATCCAGGTGGGAAATATAAATCGCCCGGCCCGTTTTTTCAAATAAAAGTCTTTGTTCAGGCATCGCAGCCCACCTCCGGACAGAGAGACAGGGCCCCGCAGTTAAGGCACGCAGCCCGACAGTCGGGAGTAACCCGCTCGTTGTAAGCCTCATGCCGCTGATACAGGAAAAACTCCGGCTCAACGCCCACATCTATATGGCTCCAGGGGAAAACCTCGTCCTCTCCCCTCTCCCTGAACGCATAAAACTCCGGCGAAACACCGCAGGAAATAAAAGCGTTCAGCCATCTTTCCATTGAGAAGTATTCGCTCCAGGCGTCAAGCTTGCCTCCGGTCCTCCAGACCTTCTCCAGCACATCTCCCATTTTCCTGTCGCCGCGGGAGAGGCAGGCTTCGATATAGCTCGTGTCCGCATCGTGCCAGTTGTAGGTGACGCTCTTTGAGCGCATGACCGAGCGCAAAAGCGCCACTCTGCGCATATACTCCTCTCTCGTCACCTGCGCTTCCCACTGGAAAGGCGTGTGGGGCTTCGGCACGAAGCAGGAGGTGGAAACGGTTATCCGCAGACCCCTGGCCTTGTTTTTCGCCCTCTGGTGCCAGACGTGCACCACCTTGTTCACAAGGTCGTTTATTGCCGTAACATCCTCGTCCGTCTCGGTGGGCAGGCCCAACATGAAATAGAGCTTAATGGTGTTCCAGCCCCCCTCAAAGGCGATGCCGCAGGTGTTGAGAAGGTCCTCTTCCCGGACGTTTTTATTAATAACGTCCCTCAGCCGTTGGCTTCCCGCCTCGGGAGCGAAAGTAAGGCCGGTGCGTCTTACCTTCTGCACACGCTCCATAAGCTCCACGGAGAAATTGTCAGCCCTTAACGACGGCAGAGACAGACTCACGCTCCTGGCCTCGCAGTGGGCCAGCAAATCGTCGCAGAGTGGCCGAAGTCCCCTGTAATCGCTGGTGCTGAGGGAGGATAGCGTCATCTCCTCATATCCGGAGTAGTCCAGGGAAGCTCTGGCGTGCTCTGCTAAAACCTCGGGGCTTCTCCGGCGCACAGGCCTGTAAACATACCCCGCCTGGCAGAACCGGCAGCCTCTTATGCAGCCCCGGAACAGCTCCAGAACTTCTCTGTCGTGGACGATTTCGGTGGAAGGGATTATGGTCTTATCGGGGAAAAAGGCGGCGTCCAGATTTTTTATTATGCGCTTTCTTATCTTTTTTGGCGCGCCGTCTTTCGGCGTTATGCTTTTTATGGTGCCGTCGCCGTTATATGAAACCTCGTAAAGGGAGGGTACGTATATGCCCTCGATTTTTGCCGCTTTTTTAAGGAACGATTCCCTCGTTTCGCCGGAAAGTCTTGAATCCTCGTATATTTTCACCAGCTCAGGCAGGCTCTCCTCTCCCTCTCCCAAAAGGAAGAGGTCAATAAAAGCCGCCAACGGCTCGGGGTTTAAGCAGCTTGTCCCCCCGGCGATGACAAGGGGAAAGCCGTCACCCCTGTCCTCCGCCCTTATGGGCAGGCCTGCAAGATCCAGCATGTTGAGCACATTTGTGTAGGCCATTTCGTAGCCTAAAGAAAAGGCCACTATATCGAAATCCCGCACCGGGTCGCCGCTTTCCAGGGTGTAGAGCGGGATGCCGTTTTTCCGCAGCTGATCCTCCATATCTCCCCAGGGGGCGAAAACACGTTCACACCACACGCCCTCCATCTCGTTGAGCACACCGTAGAGGATCCGCATGCCGAGATTGGACATGCCTATTTCATAAGTGTCCGGAAAGCAGAAGGCAAAGCGGGTCTTAACGGCAGACAGCTCCTTTACCGTCTGGCCGTACTCCCCGCCGGTATAGCGTGCCGGCTTCTGAACGCGGGGCAAAATACGCTCCATAATCTTGTCCATGGATTTACCTCCATTTACTGAGCTTATAATACACCATACCGCAGATTTTTACAATATCCGATGATGAGCCAAAGCCCAAATATAACCGGCAGCGGCCCTAACTTGAACAAAAAGCCCAGTGAGATAAGTCCCGCCGCGGTAATTATCCCGACGGCGTCAGTTAAATGAAACCCGGTTCTTTCACCGAAAACAAGGCACAAAACCGCCTTCATCGCCCTGCCCCCGTCCAGAGGATAGGCCGGCAGGAGATTGAAAAAGCTAAGAGCCGCACTCATTCCGGCCAGCATCACATAACCAAAGGCGGAAAACAAAAAGGCGGCTCCCAGTCCCGCCAAAGGTCCCGAGAGCGCCATTATTGCCTCGTCTATGTAAGAGACCGCCGCCCCTCCGTAGCCGATATTCAGCCCGAGAGCCGTGGCCTCGAGCCTCAGCACCGGCACACCGAAAACACGCATAACGGCAAGATGCCCCGCCTCGTGCACGGCGGCGGAAATGAAAAGGCAGATAATTTCCTCATTATCCAGAAAAAACACCGCCGCGGCGAAAACGGCGGCAAAGCCCGGCGTGATGGAAAAATCAGACGGTGAGCGCTTCATCGGTCCCGTCGATTTCTCCGGCCAAAACGGATTCCCCGCTGCCGAAAACGTATGAGCAGGCCTGGGTGAAGGCTTCCCCGGGGCTTTTTTCACCCGCTATGGCCTCCCCTATCACGTCAGCTGCGCTTTTTATGTCGGCATTTATGCCGATCGCCTCCGCCACCTCGTTTTTTACTCCGGAGAAAAATGCGGGGAAAATGAGCCTTGTTACTGAAAGGGCCGTCGCGATGGCGAGACAGACCGTCAGGCGTATTTCCACGCTTTTTACGTACCTGTCCTTTGCCTTGCCGCCGTAAGTCCGCGCCCGTCTGTTGATTGCTTTTCTGCTTCCTCCGTTATATGGTTTATAAGCTCCGTTCACGTAAACCGCCTCCGTTTTGAGTATATTCAAAAAACATGGCGGTTATACAAAAAGCCCGCCCCGAGGGGCGGGCAAAGAAACTTTTACTTTCTCGCTATGACCTTTTTTACCTGCTGTATGATATGCTCTTCCGTGAGGCCGAAAACCTGCTCTAAATAATCCTGTGGTCCCACCTCGCCGAAAACGTCCTCCACGGCCACGTATTCCAGCGGCGTGGGGCATCTGGCTGCCAGCACCTCGGAAACGGCGCTGGTGAGTCCGCCGATCCTGTTGTGGTTTTCGCACGTCACAACAGCGCCGGTCTTTTTCGCCCAGGTCTCAATGAGCTCTGCATCTATAGGCTTTATTGTGAACATATCTATCACGGCGGCGGAAATGCCGTCGTCCTTTAATTTCGCTGCAGCGGAAAGAGCTTTGGCCGTCATGATCCCGGAGGCGATTATGACACAGTCCGTACCTTCCGCAAGGAGATTTCCTTTGCCGATCTTAAAATCGCTGCCGTCTTCGTACAGCTTTACGCAGTTTTTACGAGGAGTACGGATATACTTTACACCGGGCATATCGACGGAAGCTCTCAAAACGTACTCAAAAAGCGCCACGTCTGAAACGTCAATGACCGTGGCCTCAGGCACGGCTCTGTAAAGGGCCATGTCCTCAAAGGGCATGTGGGTGCCGCCGTTGAAGCCGGCGCACACTCCCGGGTCGCTGCCCAGTATGGTCACGGGGTTTTTGGCATAGCCGCCGGAAAGGAAGGCCTGATCAAAGCATCTTCTGGATGAAAAGCAGCCGAAGGAGTGGACTATGGGCTTCATGCCCACCGCCGCCATACCGCAGGCTACGCCAACCATGTTGGCCTCGGCGATGCCGCAGTTTACGGCTCTCTCATAGTCCTTGCCCCATTTATAGGTGCCTATGCAGCTCATGAGGTCCGCGTCAAGATAAACAACGCTTTTGTCTTTTTCGCACATATCGGAGATAACTGCGGGAGCGGCCTCCTTAAAGGTGCGCTTGTCGTTTTCACCGGTATAGGCCAATTTCATCGTGACGCACCTCCCTTTTCAAATTCCGCAAGGCCGGCCTTAAGCTCGTTTATCCAGCCCTCAAAAACCTCCGG
>JAFYCQ010000152.1 GCA_017539635.1 Oscillospiraceae bacterium | reverse complement strand
TAATACATTATCAAAGACTATATATTTTTTGGGGTTAATTTCTTTATTATTAAATATGTCATTAATATTTAAACATAAAGTAATATTAGTTATTTTAATATCTAATAATTTGAATATATTAAAATCAATTAATAAGTTTAATAAATTGTCATAATTAAAATATATTTTATTAAACTTATCAAAAAATAAATATAATTCCTTTAAATTTATTGTTTCAAAATTTTCTTTTTGGCCTTCAAATAAATTATTTGATATTTGTTTTTGAGAATCAATGTTTAATTCTTTTATAAATGTTTCATTAATTTCTTCTATAGTTTTTGATTCAAGGTTTTTCCTATGTCGCGGCCGACCCCGGCTTTCCGCCCTACTGCTTTTACGGCGAGGACGGGGGGCTGACCGGCCTTTTCCCGGAGACGGCAAGGGAGATCTGCCGGCGGCTGGGCCTTAACGTCGTTTTCACCGAGGCGGCGGAAGCTGACTTCCTCTCTCTCGTCCAGAGCGGCAGAGCCGCCTTTGCCATAGGCAGGATAACTCAGGACGACGAGGCCGCGGCATCCTACACCGCACCTTTCATGCAGACGCGCCAGGTCATACTGGTGAGAAAATAAGGAGGAGATTTTCTTGGCTAAAGAATACGGACGCAACGTGGATTTCAACAAATACGGCCTGCGCCCTGCGGGGTCTTACATAGAGTCCTCCCGGCGGGACCTGGAGGAGCTTCTCAACTCCATGAGTCTTGCCGACGACGCGGCGAAAAAGCTGCTGAAGGAGACCTCCGGCAATCCCATGCTCTCTCAGGACGCGCCCAAAACAAAGGCGGAGGAGAGCCCGGACACGCCGAATCTTGACGAGCTTTTGGCTCAGTTAGACGAGCTGGTGGGCCTTGAAAAGGTCAAGGAAAACGTCAGGAGCCTAATTAACCTGGTGAAGGTGCGAAAGCTGAGGGAGGAGCACGGTCTCCCCTCTCCCGCCATATCCCTGCACCTGGTTTTCATGGGCAACCCCGGCACCGGCAAAACCACGGTGGCGAGACTGATCGCCCAGCTCTACCACGCCATAGGCGTTCTGCCCAAGGGTCAGCTGGTGGAGGTGGACCGCTCCGGCCTTGTGGCCGGCTACGTGGGGCAGACGGCGGTAAAGACCTCCGAGGTCATAAAAAGCGCCCTGGGCGGCGTCCTGTTTATTGACGAGGCCTACTCCCTCACCTCCGTGGAGGGCACCAACGACTTCGGCCACGAGGCTGTGGAGACCATACTCAAGGCCATGGAGGATCACCGGGACGACCTGGTGGTCATCGTGGCCGGCTACGACGAGCTCATGGAGAAGTTCATCTCCTCCAACCCCGGCCTTGAGAGCCGCTTTACCCGCTATTTTGTCTTTGAGGACTACAACGGCGAACAGCTCTTTGCCATATTCCAGTCCATGTGCAAAAAAAATCAGTACACCTTGTCCGACGAGGCCTCGGAGTACATCAAGGAGCACTTAAACGACCTCTATGAGCAGCGGGACGAGAATTTCGGCAACGCCCGCGACGTGCGGAACCTGTTTGAAAATATCGTCACCGTCCACTCAAACCGGGTGGCGGCCATGGAGGCCCCCACAAAGGATGACCTGACCACCGTTCAGAAGGAAGACGCCGAAAAAGCGGCCATGATGGGATAAAAAACAAAAATACTCCCCTGTACAGGGGAGTATTTTTCATTATATTTTTCTTCTGTAAAGTGGTTGCCGCCGTCGGCGTCGATAAACGCCCTCATCAGTCAGCTAACGCTGACAGCTTCCCCCGAAGGGGGGAAGCCTTTTATTTGTACTTATAGAATCCTTCTCCCGCGTTTACGCCGGTCTTGCCCGCGTCGATATACTCCTTTAATTTGGCGGCAATCTTGCCGGGGGTGGTGGCAGGGTCGGAGGCCTGGGGATTCATTATCACGATGTTATAGGCCGTGGTGAGCCCGACAACGTCCAGGATTCGGAAGGGGCCGGCGGGGGCGCCGGTTGCCAGCATCCAGCACTTGTCGATTGTCTCGGGGTCGGCCACCTCGTTGGCGTAGAGGGCCTCGGCGGCGGAAAGGAAGGGCACCAGCATGGAATTGAGGATATAGCCCGGCTGCTCCTTATGGAGGCACAGGGGCACCATGCCGATGTCGGCGGCGAATTTCGCCACGGCGTCGTAGGCCTCCTTGGAGGTGCCGTCGTGACCCATGACCTCGCCGGTGTTGTTCTTCCATATCTCGTTAGCGAAGTGGAGGGCGAGATACTTCTCCGGCCTGCCGGTGTAGTCCCGGAAGGCGCTGGGCAGGAGGGTGGAGGAATTGGTGGCGATGACGGTCTTTTCCGGCAGCAGGGGCGCCAGCTTCCGGTAAAACTCTATCTTCTGCTGCGGGTCCTCGGCCAGCGCCTCGATGACGAGGTCGGCGTCCTTTACCGATTCCGCCAGATCGGTAATTAAGCGGACGGACTTAAAGGCCGCCTCAGCCTTCTCCTTATACTCGTCCAGCTTCTCGGGCGTGACAGTCGCCCAGTCCTCGATAAGTCCCCGGGAGTAGGGGCCGGGGGTGCCGATCCTGGCCTTTGAGGCCTCAAGGTCGGCAAGGTAGATCTCTCTCAGACGCGCAAATTTCGGCTTGGCCCGCTCGACGGAAGCGTCGCTCCGCAGGTAAACGCTTACGTCAAAGCCCTTGTAGGCCGCCTGGTAGGCTATCTGGCTGCCCAGAACGCCACCTCCGATGAGTGTTACCTTCTTAAACTCCATGTCTTTTCCTCCCATTCTTAAAATTTAACGGATTTTACGCCCTCACAAGGTCTCCGTAGAGGTCGCCACCGTTATATACGCCTTTGTCATATAGCCTCTTAAAGCTCTCCCGGACGCTCTCCACGTCATCCTTATAGGTCATGCCGAACCACCTGTCGTCGGCCATGAGGACGGAGACCTCCTGTCCCTTTTTGAGCAGGCCGTCAACGATTATCGGCAGCAGGTATTCGTCTTTTTTGGGGTCCTTCATATTGGCAAGAAACTCCGGGAAGCCTGTCCGCAGGATCTCCATGAAGCTCTCCGGCAGACACCAGAAATTCATGGACACCAGAGAGGAAACGGGGATCGCCCTGCCCTCGCTCTCCGCGCCGGAGGCGGTCTTGACTATGTTCTTCGTCTCGTCGATGCCTATGAGCTTTCCGCCATCAACAGAGCAGATGCCCCTGGTCACGCCGCCGTTTTCCGAGAGGGTGTTTTTCAGTATGTACCCCACAAGGGCATATCCGCCGGTCTCGAGAAACCCGGCGGCTTTTTTAAATCCTTCGGTGCCGTAGTAGTCGTCGGCGTTAATTACGGCGAAGGGCTCGTGCAGCAGATCCCGGCAGGCCAGAACGGCCTGTCCCGTGCCCCAGGGCTTTTCTCTCCCCTCGGGCACCTGGGCAGGTATATCGGTGAGCTCCTGAAAGGCGTAGCACACCTCCACCCCCAGCTTGCCGCAGGTATTTTCCATTCTACTCTTTCCGAGCCATGCGGCAATGCCAGCGTCGCTTCTGTCGGGAGCATAATATGCAAGCATGACATCGGAAAAAAATGTAAACAAATTGGTAAGCGTGCGCACAATGGCAAAGCTGCG
>JAFYCQ010000151.1 GCA_017539635.1 Oscillospiraceae bacterium | reverse complement strand
TCACCACCTCGCCGCTTGTTCTTTCGGCCAACAAAACGCCCAGGGCTGTTTTGCCCGTGGCCGTGGGGCCGGTTATTACGACGACCTTTTTCATATCCTTTTGAAGCCCTTGTCGATCTGGGCTTTCGTTATGTCCATGGCCACGGGCCTGCCGTGGGGACAGTAGCGGACCTCGTCCCGCATTACGCTCTCGACGATGACTTGCATTTCAGGTGTCTCCGAGCGCTTTCCGGCCTTTATCGCCGCCTTGCAGGCTATGGTGTGCAGCGCCTCGTCCCGGCGCGTGGCGGCGTCGGCCGTTTTGCCTGAACGCAGCTTTTCGCAGATCTCCGTCACCGTCTCGGGAATATCGGCGGCGTCCACGTCCTCCGGGGCCTCCCGGACGGCGGCGCGGCCGCTGGAGAACTCCTCGGCCTCAAAGCCCAGCTCCCGGAAAAATCCGGCGTTTTCGGTCAGCACATCCATATCCTCGGGGCTCAGCGGGAATATCACGGGGGCCAGGAGTATCTGGGTCATGGGCCTGTCCCCGGCGGCCTTCAGGCGGTCGAAGATCATCCGCTCGTGGGCCGCGTGCTTGTCGATAAGGACTATCCCGTCCTGTACCTCGACGATTATGTAAGTTTTCAGCGCCTCGCCGATTATCCGCCACTTCGGGGCCTCGGGGAGAAAGCTCGCCTGTTCCTCCTCCGGCTCCGGCTCTGTAGTTTTCGGCATTTTCGGTGTTACGGTGTAGGGTACGGAATGATCCCGCACGGCAGGACGCCGGAAAAAGCCCCGCTCAACGGAGACGGGCCTCATCCCCCCGCCGGAGCGGTAGCTCTCGGCGGACACGGTCTTAAATCCGCCGGAGGGGACGGACACCCGACCCTTCATTACGGGCGGCTTTTCCTCCGGAAGGGAAAGCTCGCCCCGGTCATGCTGCCTGTCCAAAGCTGCCAGGGCGGCGTAATACACGCCGTCGAAAACAGCCTTTTCCCTGAGAAATCGCACCTCCGTCTTGGCGGGGTGGACGTTCACGTCAACCTCGCCTGGGGGTATGGTTATATACAGCACACAGGCGGGGTATCTCCCGGTGAAAAGGGAGTTTTTATAGGCCTGCTCCAATGCTGCCTGGAGGGTTTTGGATTTTACGTAGCGGTTGTTTACAAAGAAAAACTGGTGCGTTCTGTTGCCCCGGGCCGAGCCTGGGGAGGAAACGAAGCCGGAGACCTTCACTCCGTCCATGTCCGTTTCCGCCGGGAGCATCCCGGAGAAAACGTCGTTTCCGAAAAGAGTGTAAAGGCAGGAGGCGGGTCGGCCGTCGCCGGCGGTGTGGCACTCCTCCTTGCCGTCCCTTATATATCTCACCGACACCTCGGGGTGAGAGAGGGCTTCTTTCAGAACTGCCCCGGTTACCGCCAGCCCCTCGGCCCTGTCGTTTTTCATGAATTTGAGCCGGGCCGGGGTGTTGTAAAAAAGGTTTTCCACGATCATGGTGGTGCCGTAGGCGCAGCCGCTGGGGGAGACGTCCGTTATCTCTCCCGCTTCAAGGCGCACCTCGGTGCCCTCAGGGGAGTCCTTTTCCCTCGTTTTAAGAGTCACACGGGAGACGGAGGCAATGGCGGCCAGAGCCTCGCCACGAAAGCCTAAGGTGCTTATGGCCTCCAGCCCCCGCTCGTTTTTGAGCTTGCTGGTGGCGTGGCGGAGAAAGGCGGTCTGAGCGTCCTCTGAGGACATGCCGCAGCCGTTGTCCGTTACCCGGATATAGGTCATGCCGCCGTTTTTAATCTCCACGGTGAGAACAGTGGCCCCCGCGTCTATTGAATTTTCCATGAGCTCCTTGACCACGGAGCCGGGGCGCTCCACCACCTCGCCGGCGGCAATGAGATCCGCCACGTGAGGGGGGAGGACTTGGATCTTTGACATCTGGATAATCCTATCAGTTTATGTATTCTACAGGCAGCCCCTTAACCAGCACGGGGTCAACGTCCATGACTACCTTGTCGCCGGCGGAGCATTCGATTTTCGTCACGTCGATTATGGTGTGCAGAAGTCCCACGCCGCCGACGACTTTAGCCTTCTGGCTGCCGATTTTCACAAAAGTCCTTCTGCGGCGGTTTTTCAGCATGTCGATAAGGGTGTAGTCCGCCTCTCTGCGGCGCACGCCGAAGCCGTTGAAGTATCCCACGGAAACCACGGCCAGCTTTGCCGGCTTTTTAAGGGTGATGTTGTCAACGGTCCTTCCCTTTGCAAACCAGCCCACCTCTTCGATGCCCGCCTCGATATAGCCCACCTTGAGAAGCCCGGGGATGCCCTTGCCGGGGACCCGGCCGGAGATGGCCGTGCCCACCCGAACTGCGTCCATGCGGGATTCCTCGCAGGAGAACAAAGCGGCGGAGTCGCAGATGTGGGAGACGCCCGTCTCAAACCCCTGGGCGTGGAGAGAGGCCAGCTCGTGCTGGAAGGACAATAACTGCTCCTGCATGTTTTTGCCGCCCCGCCAGGAGGCGGAGAAGGTGGAGAACACGCCCACCACTGCGAGATTTGCCATGTATTTGTAAACGGAGGTTATCTTGTCCATTTCGTCCGGGGCAAAGCCGTAGCGCCCCAAACCCACGTCGATCTTGATCTGCACCTCGCACACGGTGCTCTTTGATTCCGCTATGCCGTTTATCGCCATGGCGGCGTCGGAGGAGCCCACGGTGCATATAACATTCAGGTCTATGAGCTGGGACAGCTCGTCGGCGTCGGCGGTGGAGCGGAGCATCATTATCCGCTCGTCGGTAAAACCGCCGTTTCTGAGGGCGTAAGCGTCCTTGGGATCGGATACTGCAAAGGTGGTGACGCCTTCGTCCCGCAGGAGCTTGGCCGTCTCCATGAGCCCCATGCCGAAGGCGTTTGCCGAGAGGTCGGCGAAGATTTCCGCACTGCCCGACTTCTCCTTGACGG
>JAFYCQ010000150.1 GCA_017539635.1 Oscillospiraceae bacterium | reverse complement strand
GCATAAAGAACCCCAGGACGGAGGTGGACTGGATCTCCCGGGAAAACAGCGTGGTGGACGCTTACGTTTCCGACAGCCTCTGCGGAGGAATACCCACCAACAGCCTCGTCATCGACATGCTCAACGGCATCCGCTATATCCAGAAGCGCTCTAATCTGATGAAAATGGACAAAAAAACGCCGGTGCTCTTCTTCTCCGGCACCGAGGACCCCGTGGGGAATTACGGCAAGGGCGTAACAGCCGCCTGCAGCTCCTTCCGGGCCGCGGGGTGCCAGGACGTGACGCTGAAGCTATATCCGGGCGGGCGGCACGAGATGCTCAACGAGACCAACAAAGAGGAGGTTTACGCCGACGTGCTGGCGTGGCTGGAATCAAAAATCCAATAACGTGACAACACCCCGGCTGAGCGAAATCAGCCGGGGTGTTTTTGTATTACTGCAGCAGCATATTTGAGAAATAAACGTCCGTATTAACGGGCATTCCTATGAGCTTTTCCGCCAGACCCTTTGGGGTGGAGACGACGTAGTCCACGCCGCCGCCGGCGTTCATGAGCTCAGTCATGGTTCCGTAGCCGTAGAGCACGCCTATGGAGTAAATATGGTTTGCCTCGGCGGCCAGCACGTCAAACTTCCTGTCTCCCACCATAAGGCACTCGTGGGGGTCGGCACCCCATTTTTCAAGGGCCTCTTTTACCAGGTCTTCCTTTTTGGTCGTCTCCTTGCCGAACTCCGGTGCAACGACAAAATCGAAATACTTGGCGAGATCAAAGTGCTCCAGGATCTTTTCCGTGAACTCTATGGGCTTTGAGGATACGACGGCCAGGTGTCTGCCGGCCTTGTTCTTCAGAATGTCCAGCATCTGGGGCAGGCCCTCATAGACCTCACACTCGAAAATGCCCTTGTCGGCGTAATACTCTCTGTAAAACTCCACCGCCTTCTGGCATTTTTCCTTCGACATGCCGTAACTGTTGCGGAAGGAATCCTCCAGGGGAGGGCCGATAAAGCCTTTGAGCTTTTCATCGGTCCTTTCCATAAGGCCCATTTTTTCAAGGGCATATCTGATGGACTTCATTATCCCCTCTTCGGATTTGGTAAGTGTGCCATCCAGGTCAAAAAGCATGTATTTTCTCATTTTGTCCTCCAAAATAATAAATTATTCAATCATTTACCCACGCAGAAGCGGGAAAAGATCTCACGGACAACGTCTTCCCGGACGCTCTGGCCCGTGAGCTCCCCGAGAGCCCGCATGGCGTCCTCGGCGTCCGTCAGCACGGCGTCGGGGGTGAATCCCTCCTGGGCCGCTTGCTTCGCCTCTCTTACGGAGGAGAGCGCTCTTTTTACTGCGTCGGCCTGCCTTACGTTCGTAAGTATCTCCCCGGCAGGCGCCGGCGATACCTTAAAAAGCTCCCCTGTTTTTTCGCAGAGCTCATCTATCCCCTGTCCGGTTTTTGCGGAGACGAACACTTCTCCGTCGGCATTTTCGGTTTCTCTCGGGCTTATGAGCTTTTCCGCAATGTCGGTCTTGTTTCTCACCGAGAGCCATTTCCTGCCGGAGGCTGCCGCCGCCTCAAAAACAGCCGCGTCCTCAGCATCGGGTTCCTCCCCCGCCTCGGTGACGGTTATTATCAGCTCGGCGTTTTTTGCAGCGGAAAGGGCCCGCTCTATGCCGATCTTTTCCACCTCGTCTGTCGTATCCCTCAGTCCCGCCGTGTCGATAAGGCGCAGGAGCACGCCGCCTACGGAGCACCTTTCCTCCACCGTATCCCTGGTCGTGCCGGGAATCGCGGTGACTATCGCCCTTTCATAGCCCAAAAGGGCGTTTAAGAGGGACGATTTCCCCACATTCGGTTTTCCTATTATGGCGGTGGGCACGCCCTCCCGCATAAACCGGCCCCTGGAAAAAGTCTCAGAGAGAGCCGAAAGCTCCTCCTCCGCCCGGGAAAGGGTTTTGAGGCATTCGCCCGTATCGAACTCCTCTATCTCGTCGTCTGGGTAATCGATAAGGGCGTGGAAATGGGCGCATACGCCCTTCAGGGCGTCGTATATGCCGCCCGTCTTTCTCGTAACTGCGCCGCCCAGCTGGCCTGCGGCGTTCACCGCCGCCTCCGCCGTCTCGGCGTCTATTATATCCACTACAGCCTCGGCCTGGGAAAGGTCCATGCGGCCGTTTAAGAAAGCTCTTTTAGTAAACTCGCCAGGGCCGGCCTGTCTTGCTCCGGCCTCAAAGAGGGCCAAAAGCCCCTCGGCCAAAACCAGTGGTGAGCCGTGGCACTGCAATTCCGCAGTATTTTCCCCGGTATAGGTGCCGGGAGCCCGGGAGACGGTAAGCAGGCAGGAATCTATGACCCTCCCCTTCCTGTCGTAAAGCTTCCCCAGCACCAGCTTTCTGTCGGGCAGTTCCTCCACGGGGGTGCCGTTTTGGGTTTTGAAAACCCTCGACACCGTTTTTATGGCGTCTTCGCCGGAGAGCCTTATTATGCCTATGGCGGAAACGCCCCCGCCCGTCGCTATGGCGGCTATCGTATCAGGCATCGTCACCCCTCCGTCCGCACATAATACTGTATCTTCAAAAACTCATTTATGGCTTTTCCGGCATCCGGCGTGGGCTCCTTGGTGAGAACGCCGTTTTCACGCACAAGCCCGGTGACGCTGAGAACATCCACGCCGGAAGAAAGCAGCGCCTCCTGGGCCATGTTCATCGTGTCGCCCTGCCAGGAGCACAGGGACATGAGCTTTTCCCGCAGGAGCATGGAGGAAAAGCTGCCCCCATAGCCGGTGACATTATCTTTAAGCAGCTTTTTTGCCGCGTCGTTTGCCCAAAGCACGTACGGCGTGCAGTAGTAGTTGTAAAAGCCGTCCTCCGTGTCCCGGTCAAGGTTCACGCCCAGCTCGTCAAATACGAAGGATGATGTGCCCATCCAGGGGTTGTGGTCGCCGAACATGACCAGCACCGTGGGCTCGGAGTAATCCCGCAGCCCGTCCGTAAGCTCCTTCATGGCCTTGTCTGTTCTGGATATGCCGTGGAAGTAGTTATTAAGTATGTACCAGGCCTCTTCGGAATATCCCCCGCGCCCTACAAAAACGTCCCCCTGGAGCATATCGGTATCGTATGGCCCGTGGTTGTTGTAGGTGACGGAATAGCTGAAGCAGTTGCCGATATTTGTTATACGTGATTTGAATTCCTTGAGTATATCGGCGAAGAACCGGGAATCGTTATACAGGAAGCCGATGTCGTCGTAGCGGTTTTCCTCAAAGAACATATCCTCAAAGCCCATGTATTTGTTCACGTTCTGCCGGTTGTAAAACCACTGATACCCGGGGTGGTGGAAGACCACGCTGTAGCCCTGTCCATCCAGATAGGAGGCCAGGGACGGAGTCTTTTTGTCGAACTCGTAAAACTCGGAAAAGCCGGTGAGGAAGGCTCTTTCCGTGTCTATCGTGCCCCCGGCGAAGATGTTGGTCACTATTTCCCCGTGGACGCACTCGGAAAGCAGTGCGTGGTAGTTTTCGTAGGGATCCTTTTCAAATTCCACGCCGAATTTTGAAAAATCGTTGTAGGATTCCAGCATTATCGCCATGACGTTTATCCGCTTGTCCGCCGGGATGTCGGCGCTCTCGTATTTCGCCGCCAGCGCCGCCGCCTCGTTTTTATTGTAGCCCGCGGGCTTTCTCGCCGCGGCGTTGGAGGCGCTGTTCAGGAACGAATACACCACGCCGCGGGTGACATACTGATCCGCGTCGGAATACTCGTTGAAAACTCCGTAATCGTCGTTCAGAATGGCGTCGGTGGCGCCGTAAACCGCAGTAGAGGCGTAGAGCGTGGGCGTCAGAATGACGAGAACGGCAAGGCTTATTCCCGACATGATAAACCTTTTTCTGCCGAAAAACGGGGATTTGAATTTAACGAATATAAACGTCAGAATGAGGGCGGCTATTATGACCGCGCCCGCTATAAGCTTCGTGCGCTCGATGATCAAATCATAGTTTCCCGTGCCGGAAACCATGTCCGCCGCCTCGATGATGTGGCCCACGTCCAAAAAAACCAGCGGGTCTCCCCTAAGCTGGAGCTTATAGTAATTGCAGAAGGTCATGAGGGCGATGGGAAAACCGGAGATAATGGCGGCGGCCCAGACTCTTCTGGTGAGGAAAAAACCGAAGGCGGTCAGCAGCATTACGGGCAGCAGGTTCAGCAGCACCGTTCCGATGTGCGTACCGTATATCTCCATGGCGGCGTCAAAGCTCACCGAGACCTCCGCCGTATAGTAGAGACTCAGGGCGCAAATGGCGCAGCTCCAGAGAAAAAGCGCCGCAATACCGGCGATGGTCCGGCCTTTTTCGCAAAACTGCCGTCCCTCCGGGGAAACCCCGGAGCGGACGGCGTCGGTTTTTTCTCTCGTAACTACCATTTTATCAGTAAGCTATTCTCTCGGAAATATAGTTCTGCAGATCCTCTATCTTTATTCTTACCTGCTCCATGCTGTCGCGCTCACGAACGGTGACACAGCCGTCGTTCTCCGTGTCGAAATCGTAGGTGACGCAGAAGGGGGTGCCTATCTCGTCCTGACGGCGGTATCTCTTGCCGATGGAGCCGGCCTCGTCGTAATCGCACATAAAGGACTTCCGAAGGCTGTCGTAGAGCTCACCGGCCTTGTCTCCCAGCTTCTTGCTGAGAGGCAGCACGGCGCATTTTATCGGCGCCAGAGCG
>JAFYCQ010000149.1 GCA_017539635.1 Oscillospiraceae bacterium | reverse complement strand
TTTCCGGCCAGCCGGCCAGAAGTCCCACGTTGTCGAAATCCATTTTCATTTCAGGGGGCGCGATTTTTTCAAGATAGGCCAAAACGTCCTTTACCTGTGCCATATTGCAGCTTCCTCTTTCATAGCTTCAAGGCCGGTCAGGGCCTCGGTGAGTTTTTCGTTTTCAATATTCGCCCCGGCCATGGCGGCTTTGGCGCGGCCAAGCCGGAAAATCAGAGAATCAAGATACTCCGGCAGCAGCGAGTCTTTTTTGTCAAGAAGAGCCCGGGGCGCGTACTTTTCCGCCTCCGTAGGTTCGTAAGCTCCGCTGCCGGCGGCTTTTATTATCAGATACAGCCTTCCAGCGTCCCTTGCAAGCACCGCGTCGGTCACGGGCTTTTTTATTTTTGACAGGTATTCCGAAACCTCCGGGATCTTTGTCTGCGGCTGCAAAATAAGGGTCATGTTATCCTTTGCCGTCCAGGGTGCGTTTTCCAGAATGGAAACGATCGTCTCACCGCCCATGCCGGCAATAAGCACCGTGTCCAGGTTATGATCCTCCATGCCCGTAAGCCCGTCGGTGAGCAAAAAGGTTATCTTGTCTTCAGCATTTCTCTCTTTAGCCGTCCGAATGGCCGAGGACAGGGGGCCTTTATTTATGTCCGACGCCGCTATGAAGCGGCAGATACCCTTTTCCGCCAGATAAACCGGCACATAGCCATGGTCCGTGCCTATGTCGGCTATTCTCGCTCCCTCCGGCACAAAGGCCGCGGCGGCAGAAAGCCTGGGCGACAGCTTTGTTTCCCTCATACTTCTCTTAAAAGCACCACGGCGTGGGCGGCAATACCCTCGCCGGAGCCGGTAAAGCCCATGCCCTCCTCCGTCGTCGCCTTGACGTTTACAGAGCCGGGGGAAGCCTCCAAAACCTCCTCAAGCCGTATTTTCATGCGGCCGATATAAGGGGCCAGCTTAGGCCTCTGGGCTATTAGGGTGATGTCGGCGTTTTCGATTTCATATCCGTTTTTGCGCATCTCCTCTCCGGCAAGGCGCAAAAGCTCCATGCTGTCGGCGTCCTTGTAGGCCGAGTCGCTGTCCGGAAAATGAGCGCCAATATCCGGCAGGCAGAGAGCGCCGAAAACGGCGTCGATAAGCGCGTGTGCGGGAACGTCAGCGTCGGAGTGGCCGTCGGGCCCCACGGGGGAAGGTATAAGAATGCCGCAGAGAATACAGGGTCTCCCCTCTTTGAGCCTGTGGGCGTCATAGCCGTGGCCTATCCGCATTGTTCTCTCCCTTTCAGTATAGCCTCCGCCGCCGGGATGTCCGACGGGGTCGTAAGCTTTATGTTTTCATAACTGCCCTCTGACAGCAGCACCGTGCCCCCCAGCGCCTCAACCGCCATACAGTCGTCTGTGACGGCAAGACCATTGTCCTGCGCATTTTTAAGGGCGCAGCGCAGCAGGTCGGCGTCAAACACCTGGGGCGTCTGAACGGCGAAAAGCGAAGATCTGTCGGGGGTGCTTTTGACAACTCCCCGTTCCGCGATTTTGACGGTATCCTTAACGGGAACGGCGCAGGCAGATGCCCCGTAGGTCTTCGCCGCCGCAACGGTCGCATCGATTATATCCTTTGTGACCAGCGGACGGGCGCCGTCATGAACGATAATGTATTTCGCCCGCTTTGAAACCGAGCCCACCGCCGCCGCCACGGAGTCGAGTCTTTCCTCTCCTCCGGCCAGGACAAAGGTCACTTTATCTATATCCTTTAACAGCTCTGCCGCCTTCTGGACGCTGTCGTCCCGGACGGCGACGACTATCTCCGCAATATATTCGCATTGGGCCAAAAGCGCGACGGTACGGTAAAGCACCGGCACGCCGCCCAGTTCCATAAAAATCTTGTCCTCCCCGCTCATCCGTTTAGATGAACCGGCGGCGGGAACGACCGCCGCGCATCGGGGCATATTATTGAACGGCAGCTTCATAAAACCTCCGAGCATTAAAAGGTAGTGGTTTTAGCCCAAAAATCAGCTACCGGGCGCCGGACTAAAAACTGCGCAATCCCGGCAGCGCACTATGTTCTTTTTGATACTTTTTCATTCAGGAAAAAGTAAACACGGCAGGGCAAAAACACCCTGCCGCAGTTTCTTACGCCAGCATTCTGTCAAGTCTGTTTTCAACGTCCTCATAACTGGACTCAAAGGACAGCACCATTTCGGAAATGAGTATCTGCTTGGCGCTGCGGAGCATTTTACGCTCCCCGGTGGAAAGCCCCTTCTCATGGTCCCGCTCCACAAGCCCCTTGATGACCCGCGCCACCTCCAGCAGGTCTCCGCTTTTTATGCGGAGCATGTTTTCCCGGTAACACCTGTTCCAGTTCTGGGTCATTTCCGGCTGGATACCCGGTATCTGGGAGAGGATGCCCTCCGCCTCGTTCTTTTTGAGGATGGGGCGCACGCCAATCGCCTCGCAGGAATCCACCGGTATCATCACCAGCATGTTCCCCACGGGGATGCGCAGAACGTAGTACGACCGTACAGTACCGTTTACCTTCTTTTCCTCTATATTCTCGATTATTCCGGCTCCGTGCATCGGGTGAGCGATCTTATCGCCTACCTTGAACATAAATAGCATCCTTTCAGTCTGTATGGAAGACTCCAAAACCCCATATTATCTCAACAGTATTATACACTATTTTTTATTGAAATAGCAAGCTTTTTTCCCAAAAAATTACTCCCCGTACAGTACACTGTACAGGGAGTATATCGGTTTTTCAGTAAATTTTCTTACTCGGCGGCGGGAGCTTCTTCGGCAGCGGGGGCTTCCTCTGCATTAACCTCGGCAGGGGCATCCTCAACAGGGGGCTTGTCCGTGTCATAGACTACCTCTTCGGCAGGCTCATCGGCAGCGGGCGCCTCCTGGGCGGCGGGAGCTTCCACCGGAGCGGGAGCTATAAGAGCGCGGATGCTGAGAGATACCTTCTGCTTCTCGTTGTCGATATCCACGATCTTAACGTCAACTCTATCGTCAACGGAGACCACATCGTCGGCCTTGGCGATCCTTCTGTCGGCCAGCTGAGAAATGTGGATGAGGCCGTCCACGCCGGGGATTATCTCGGCAAAGGCGCCGAAGGGCATGAGCTTCACTATGCGGACGTTTACTACGTCTCCCACCTTGTACTGGTTGGTGAAGAGCAGCCAGGGGTTCTGGCTCTTGTCCTTGTGGCCCAGGGATATCTTCTTGGTCTCCTTGTCGAAGGAGATGACGTAAACGTCGATCTTGTCGCCCAC
>JAFYCQ010000148.1 GCA_017539635.1 Oscillospiraceae bacterium | reverse complement strand
GTCCGGCGCAAGTCTAACCATGTCCGACGTAAAGAAGTCGTAAACTCTCCCCTCGGCGGCGGCCCACTGTCCCAGGACGAATCTCCGGTAAAACACCCCGGAATACATTCTGGCGTATCTGGCCCGTATCTCCGGCGTAAGCGCAGGGTTGTCCTCCATGGTGAAATGCAGATAAAGCGCCCGCCTCTCGGCGGCCTTTTTTATCCACTCGGTGTAAAACCAGTGCTCCGGCCCCTCCGGATTGCAGGAAAAGAAGAATTTGCTCCCCGGCACCGAGCATCTGGCGCAGGCCTGCTCCACAAAGGACCGGGGCTGCAAAACCACCTCGTCCAAAAGCACTCCCGCCAGCGTCGCCCCCTGAATAAGAGCGGCGGAGCTCTCGTCCCGTCCCCCGAAAAGGAGAAAGGTGTTCTCCCTCCCGCCGGACCTGACGGTAAAGGAGTTTTTTGAAATCGCCTCGGAATACTCAAACCCCAGCTCCAGCAATATGGGCAGCAGCGGCGAGACCACGTTTCTCCGCAGTGAAACTATGGTCTTTCCGCACATGCCGAACTGCTTTGCTTCAAATCTCCGCATTGCCCAGCAGATGAAGGACAGGGCCAGAAACAGCGTTTTGCCGCTTCTCACCGCTCCGTCGCAGATCACCGCGTCCATGTCCTTGTACTTTGAGGCGTCGCACCACCAGGTAAGGGCCAGCATCTGCTTCGGCGAAATGTCTGTTATCAAGGCTTCTCCTCCGGAAAGCCGCCCGCCGCCTTGTCCATGGCCTCAAAAAAGCTCTTTATGCCCTCCGTTCTGCTCTCGTCGGTCTTCAGCTCTCCCAAAAGCAGCTTTATAAGCTCCACTCTGTTTGCCAGCTTGAGCTCAACTATCCCGCCGGAAGAGCACTTTATCTCTGACAGCAGCATGAGGTCCAAGCCGCTCAAAGCGTCTCCCCGCCTTCCGTTTTCCGTAAAGGCCAGCTTGACGACGTCGTTGGGCTTGCCGAAGGCCACGTCCCGCAGTCTCTCCATGATCTCCGCTTTTCTAATCTTTCTGCTCACGTATTTCTCCTCCCACCACACGTGTAAAAAACAAAAAATTTGCACGTTTGCGTGCAAACCCGAAAGAATTTTTTCTTGCCCCTTACCCACACCCGTGCTAACATGATGACAAAGGAGGTATGCTCCGTGAATATTCTCGTAAGCGCCTGTCTTCTGGGCCTGTGCTGCCGTTACGACGGAAGATCCCGCCCCGATCCAAACGTCCTGGCCCTCATAAAGACTCACGATCTGATACCCGTCTGCCCCGAGCAGGCCGGCGGTCTGAAGACGCCCCGCCCGCCGGCGGAAATAAAAAACGGCCGCGTCATCACCTCCGAAGGTGAAGACGTGACCGATAATTACCGCAAGGGCGCCGAAGAAGCCCTAAAGCTTGCAAAGCTGTATGACTGCCGCGTAGCCGTCATGAAGGAGCGCAGCCCCTCCTGCTCCCCCGATCTGGTTCACGACGGCTCCTTTACAAAAACTCTCGTCCCCGGCCCCGGCGTGACCGCCGCCCTGCTCAAAGAGAACGGCATCACCGTCCTCGGCGAGAGTGAAATCAAAAAACTGCGATAAAAACAGCGTGCCTGCACTTCAACGCGGGCACGCTGTTTCATTCTGTCGTTTCTTATTTTACGACGTCAAACGTCTTGGCGATGGAGAACAGGCCTGTCGTATTGACGGGATAACCGGCCTCGGTCTCTTCAAGCCAGGAGTTGTAGCTCTCGCTTTCATACATGTCTCTGGCGGCCTGACGGCTGTAAAGCTCACCGTTGCCCACAAAGTACATGATGTGATAGCCGTACTCAGTCTTGACTATGCCGCTGTCGCCTGTCTTTCTGGAGGAGTCGAAGCACCAGTCGTTGAAGGTGGCCACCATCTGTCCCTTTTTGACGTCCTCATAAATGCCGCCGGAGGAAGCGTTACTGTCCTCGGAGTTTTCCTCCGCCAGCTTGGCGAAGCTGTCCTCGGTGGCGTCGCCGGCCAGCCACTCGTCATAGATCTCCTGGGCCTTGGCGGCAGCCGCCTCGTCAGCCGCAGTAAGAGCTGCCTGGTATTCCTCGTCGGTCGCGTAATCTTCCTCGTTCACGGTCTCGGGTTTGATGAGGATGTGCCGTACGTCCACCATGTGATAGTTGCTGTCCTCTTTGGAGAGGTACTGGAGCACGAAGTATCCCGGAGCGGAGCCCTCCTCGTCCCGGATAAACATCTCGTAATCACCGGGCTTCCTGCTGCTGTCGTAAAGCCAGTCGGCAAGAGTCTTCTGGATATCGGAGTAAACGGCTGAAGTCTCGCAGGCGTTCTCATCCTGGTAATAGGACTTTTCCTCGTCCTTCGCCAGCAGGAAGGCGGTGTCTATAAAGGTCTCCCCGTCGTCCAGCATGCCTATGAACTCCTCGGCAGTCGCCTTGGCGTTGGCCATGGCGGTCTCCGCGTCAACTCCCTCGATGGATAAATCCTGGTTGGCCTCCACGGCGGAGCCGTCTATGAAGTAGTTATTGAAGGTCACCTTGTCAATGTCGTTCTTGTGCTCTTTGTAGTAGGCGTCAACCTCTTCATCGGTATAATCGAAGCTGTCCTCGATCGAGCTGCTGTACTCGTCGGCAATCAGCCATCTGGAAAGGTCGTTTCTGACTGTCTTCTCGGTCACGCCGCGGCC
>JAFYCQ010000147.1 GCA_017539635.1 Oscillospiraceae bacterium | reverse complement strand
GTCCCTCCAAGTCCTCCCAGAAGCCGGGGTAGGATTTTTCAGTGCACCGGGCGTTTTTCACCGTGACGCTGTTTTTGCAGCCGGAAGCGGCAACAGCTGCCGACATGGCTATGCGGTGGTCGCCCCAGGGGTCGGTCTCTCCGCCTTCAAGTCCGGGCTTTCCGTTTATAATAAGCCCGTCCTCCGTCTCTTTTATGTCCGCTCCCAAATCGGAGAGCATCCGGGAAACGGAGGCCAGCCGGTCTGATTCCTTCAGCCTCAGCCTCCAAGCCCCGGCGATCCTCGTCTCTCCCTCGGACAGGGCGGCAATGACGCTTATTACGGGTACCAGGTCCGGTATCTGGGATGCCTCTATTTCCATACCCCGGAGAATGCCCCGGCGGGCGGTTATAAGGCCGTCTTTTATTTCGATTTCCGCACCGAAGGCTTTCAGTATTTCCAGAATCCTCCTGTCCCCCTGGGGAGAGGAGGTGTCCAGCTTCCCAACGGTGACGCCCTTATCGGAAAGCGCCCCCAAGGTGAGGAAGACGGCCGCCGAGGACCAGTCGCTTTCCACCGTGACTTCTTCCGGCAGGTCATAGGTCTGGTTTCCCGGTATCAGATATCCCCTGTCTGTTTTCGTAAAGACCACGCCGCTTTGGGTCAGGGCATTTTCCGTCATGGCGATGTAGTCCACCGATTCGGTTTTGCCTGTTATTTCTATTTCGCTGCCGCCGTCAAGCAGCGGAAGGGCGAACAGCAAGCCGGAAATGAACTGGGAGGAAACGTCTCCCGGGATCGTGAATTTGCCCGGGCTCAGGGTTCCTGAGCATTTCAGAAGGCAGCCGTCTCTCTCTATTATCATGCCCCGGCGTATAAGCTCGCTTTTAAGGGGCTCTATGGGCCTTTCCGGCAGCTTGCCCTCCATTTTGAAAACGGCGCTTTTCCCCAGCGCCCCCACGAGGGGCAGAAGAAACCTCAGCGTCGATCCGCTCTCGCCGCAGTTTAACTCCGCTTCTTCTCCGGTCTTTTCTGCCGGGGCAACGGTTATTTCCCCGCCGGAGAAACGAATGTCGGCACAAAGGGCGTCAAGGCAAAAAGCCGTGGCTGATATGTCCCTTGAAATCCCGGCGCAGGAAATCGTCTTTTTTCCCTTTGAAAGAGCGGCGCAGATAAGCAGCCTCTGGGCCTGGGATTTTGAGGCCGGAACGGTGACGGCTCCGCAGCGAGGGCCGGGCAGTACGGTTTTTGTCACTTGATCCCACCGTCCTTCATCCAGGAGGAAAGCCCTTTTTTATCCACGGTCTCTATCCGGCATCTGCCGATTACTTCCGGGACTATCAGGCGGTAGCTTTCCCCCGCAGCCTTTTTGTCCGTCCCGGCGGACATAAGCATGTCGTCCAATTTATAAGGTATCTCCGTGGGAAGACCATATTTATCCAGCAGAGCAATTAGGGCCGTCTCCGTTTTCTTGGGGCAAACTCCCTTTTTTGCGGCGCTTTTCGTTACGGCGGCCATACCCATGGCCACCGCCTGCCCGTGTAAAAGCGTGTAGCCGCTCAGGGCCTCCGCCGCGTGTCCCATTGTGTGGCCGAAATTCAGGAACATACGCTCTCCCCTGTCGAATTCGTCTTTAAGGACGTAGTCTCTCTTCATTTCGACACACCGGCAGATGACCTTTTCATACTCTTCTTTAACCGGCGTTTCGGAAATATCTTCAAACAATTCTTCGCTGCCTATCATGGCGTATTTTATGACCTCGGCGCAGCCGCAGCGGTATTCCTCCTCCGGCAGGGTTTTGAGCGTGTCCG
>JAFYCQ010000146.1 GCA_017539635.1 Oscillospiraceae bacterium | reverse complement strand
CGGCCACCTTGTCGGCAAAGCGGGAAACAGGAGCTTTTTTGCCCTGGGCCTCCTCAACGAGCTTGATGATGCCCGATAGGGTGGTGTCCGCTCCCGTTCGGGTAAGGCGCACCCGGAAAGCCCCGTCCAGATTAATGGAGCCGCCTATGACCGTGTCTCCGGGTTCCTTCGGTACAGGCAGGCTCTCGCCGGTAAGCATGGCCTCGTTTACAGAGCCCATGCCCTCTGACACCTCGCCGTCGGCGGGGAATTTGGCGCCGGGCTTTACAAGCACCGTGTCGCCGGGGCGCAGGGTGTCCGTGGGCACCTCCCGGGTCTCGTCCCCGTCAATTAGCAGGGCGGTGTCCGGGGAGAGCTCCATAAGGCCGGTGATGGCGCTTTTGGTCTTGCGCTTTGAGCGGGCCTCAAAGTATTTTCCCAGCATGACCAGGGTGATGACAACGGCTGAGGACTCAAAATACAGGTCGTGGACACGGCCGTGATCCCCGGCAAAGACGAGTATCGCCATGCATAGGCTGTATAGGTATGAGCAGCCGCTGCCCACCGCCACAAGGGAGTCCATGTTAGGCGCCAAGTGAAACAGCGCCTTGAAGCCGTTTATGAAAAATCTTCTGCCGAAATACAGCACCGGCGTGGCCAGAATGAGCTGCGAAATCGTGAACGGTACGGGGGATGTATGCATTTTGAGGAATGCCGGCACCGGCAGAGGTATGGGCAGCATCTGCCCCATGGAGATATACAGCAAAAGCGCCGAGAGTATGGCGGCGCCTATGAGGTCATGGCCCCGCCTTTTTATGTCCTCTGCCTCGGTGTCGGCCTTAGGCGCCTCGGGGACGTAGATTTCCGCTCCGAAGCCGGCCTTTTCCACGGTGGATATTATCTTTTCCGGCGTGAGAGCAGCCTCGTCGTAAACGATAGTCATTTTTCCGGTGGTGAGGTTCACAAAGCTCTCGGAAACGCCGTTGAGCCGCCGTGTAACCCGCTCCACGGCGCTGGAGCAGGCGGCGCAGGACATGCCTGTTATAACGTAAACTTCCTGTTTCATAAATAGTACCCAAATCGGTTAGGTTAGATTAACTGAAAACTATTATACCACGGCGGCAATAATTCAACAACGGATTTTTTACAAAATATTAACGCTTGCGGCGGGTTTTGTATTATAATTAGAATATCTTTATCAATAACAATAAGGGGCCTGAGAGCATGGATAAGAAAATACTTGTAGTTGAGGACGACGAGAACATCTCCGAGCTGTTGCAGCTGTACCTGGAAAAGGACGGCTTCAAGGTCTCCACGGCGTCGGACGGCGGCAAGGGCGTCGCTGCGTTTGAGAGGTGTCAGCCCGACCTGGTGCTGCTGGATATAATGCTGCCGGTAATGGACGGCTGGAGCGTCTGCCGGGAGATACGCAGCGTCTCAAAAACGCCCATTATCATGCTCACCGCCAAGGGCGAGACCTTCGACAAGGTAAACGGCCTTGAAATGGGGGCCGACGACTACATAGTAAAGCCCTTTGAGGTCAAGGAGCTTTTGGCCCGTGTCCATGCCGTGCTGCGCCGCTATGACGGCTCCGACGATCAGAAGCAGAAGAAGCTGGAGTTCGACAAGCTCATAATCGACATGGACTCCTTTGAGCTCATAGTTGACGGCAAAAAGGTGGAGGCGCCCCCAAAGGAAATGGAGCTTTTGTACCACTTGGCCTCTTCGCCCAACAGGGTCTATACCAGAAACCAGCTTTTGGACGAGGTCTGGGGCTTCG
>JAFYCQ010000145.1 GCA_017539635.1 Oscillospiraceae bacterium | reverse complement strand
GAGAAGCGGAAATAGCCCTCGCCGCAGGCCCCGAAGCCCTCGCCGGGGGTGCCGACGACCTGTATCTCTCTTAAAAGCAGGTCGAAAAGCTCCCAGCTGCCCAGGCCCCCGGGACACTTCATCCAGATATACGGGGCGTTTTTGCCGCCGCAGTACCAGAGGCCCAGTTTATCCAGCGCAGCCATTAAAAGGGCGGCGTTTTTCTTATATACGGCGATGTTTTCCATTATCTGCCGCTGGCCCTCGTCAGTGAAGACGGCGGCGCCGCCTTTCTGGAGGATATAGGAAATGCCGTTTGTCTTGGTGGTGCGGTTTCGCACCCACATGGCGTTCAGGCTCATGCCGCCCCTTATCAGGGCCTTCGGGATCACGGTATAGCCCAGCCGCGTGCCGGTGAAGCCGGCGGTTTTGGAAAGGGAGCAGATCTCGATTGCGCAGGTCTCGGCGCCGGGAATTTCAAAAATGCTCCTGGGCAGCTCCGGCTCCTCGATAAAGGCCTCATAGGCTGCGTCAAAGAGGATGACTGAGCCGTTTTCGTTGGCGAAATCCACCCAGGATTTAAGCTTTTCCCTTGTAAACACCGCACCGGTGGGGTTATTTGGGGAGCAGATGTACATTATATCTCCCAGATAGTCCCGGCTGGGCCAGGGGGCAAAGCCGTCATCTTCTCCCGAGGCCAGGTGCACTATCTCCCTGCCCGCCATGATATTTGCGTCCACATAGGCGGGATAGGCCGGCTCGATGACAAGAGAGGAGCCGGGCTTTCCGAAGAGGTCGAGAATATCCCCCAGTTCGTCGCTGGCGCCGCTGGAAACGAAGACCTCGTCAGTTTCCAGCTTTATCCCCCTTTTCCCGTAGTGGGCGGCGATTGTTTCCCGCAGGAATGGCGCGCCGCACTCCGGCATGTAGCCGTGAAAGGTGGTCTTTTCCGCCTGGTCGTCCACCGCCTCGTGCAAGGCCTTTATTACTGCGGGGCAGAGGGGCAGGGACACGTCGCCGATGCCCATGCGGTAGAGGCGCTTATCCGGGTTTGCCTCCAAATACGCCTTTGTCTTCTGGGCGATATTGTAAAACAGGTAGGATTCCTTCAGTTCCCCGTAATGGGTGTTGGGGGTCATCATGTTGCCGTCTCTCCTTCGTATATGGTCTCGGCGGGGCCGGTCATGGTCACGCTCCCGTCGGGGCCTATGTTAATTTTGAGCTTTCCGCCGTCAAGCCTTAGGGTAATGTCCTCCCCTGCCGGGCAGAGGCCCTTTTTCACTGCGGCGGCGGCAGTGGCGCAGGCTCCGGTGCCGCAGGCCATTGTCACTCCGCTGCCCCGCTCACAGACCCGCATCCTTATTTCGTTTTCGCCGGTCATCTGGGCAAATTCCACGTTCACTCCCCCGGGAAAGGCCGGGTGCTTTTCGATTTTCGGCCCCAAATCGTAAAGGGGCGCGTTTTCCGCGTCGTCGAGGAAAATGACGGCGTGGGGATTTCCCACGTTCACCGGGGTGAGAGTGACGGGTTTTCCGTCCGCGTCTATCGTCATATCCTCCCCGGCGACGGCCTTTCCCATGGCGACGGCCACGGTCCTTACCGTGCCTCCGGCAAGGAACAGGCGCAGAGTTTTTATGCCTGACAGAGTCTCGATCCTCAGCTCCGTCTTGTCGGTGTAGCCCTTGTCATAGACGTACTTTCCCACGCAGCGTATGCCGTTGCCGCACATCATGGCCTCGCTGCCGTCGGCGTTGAAGATGCGCATTTTAAAATCGGCGGTATTGGACGGCGAAATAAATATCATGCCGTCGGAGCCCGCCCCAAAGTGCCTGTCTGAGAGCTTTCGGGAGAGCTCAGCCACGTTCTCCGGCGCCTCGCCGCAGACGTATAGGTAATCATTCCCCAACCCGTGCATTTTTGTAAACCGCATTTTTTACCCCCTATTCCGCGTCGATGGTGGATACGCCCAAGGTGACCTCCTCCAGAACGTCCAGCACCAGCCGGACAGTGTCGAGGGAGGTGAGCATGGTGATGTTGTTCCGGGCGGCGGTGCGGCGTATTGCCACCCCGTCCCCGTAGTGGACGCCGGAGAGTATTGCTCTGGTGTTTATAACGTAGCTGACGTAACCGGCTTTTATGGAGTCCAGGACCTCGGTGCTGCCTTCGCTGGGCTTGCCTCTTATCCTCGTTCTTATGCCGTGGGCCTTCAGCACCTCGCCGGTGAGGCTCGTTGCCTCGATATTGAAGCCCATGTTGTAAAAGCGCCTTATGAGAGGCACCGTCTCCTCCTTGTCCTCGTCGGCCACGCTGACTAAAACGGTACCGTAATTCGGCAGATTCAGCCCCGCCGCCGTCATGGCCTTGTAGGCCGCCCGGTGGAGCTTTCTGTCGTAGCCTATGGCCTCGCCTGTGGACTTCATTTCCGGCGAGAGGTAGGCGTCCATTCCGGCCAGCTTTGAAAAGGAGAAGGCCGGGACCTTTACGTAATAGCGGCCCTTTTCCTTAGGGTATCTCTCTGTAAGCCCCTGTTCTTTAAGGGACACGCCCAGCATGGCCAGGGTGCCTATGTCCGCCAGGCTGTACCCCGTGGCCTTGGAGAGGAAGGGTACCGTCCGGGAAGAACGTGGATTTACCTCAATTATGTAAACCTTTTCGGAGGGATCGACAATGAACTGGATATTGAAAAGCCCCTTTATGCCGATGCCCAATCCCAGCTTTTCCGTGTAGTCCAGGAGCGTGTTTTTCACCTTGTCGGAGAGGCTGCGGGGAGGATAGACGCTTATGGAGTCGCCGGAGTGCACGCCGGTGCGCTCCACAAGCTCCATGATGCCGGGTACGAAGACCCGCTCACCGTCGCAGACGGCATCTACCTCCACCTCCTTGCCCTTTACGTATTTGTCAACAAGAACGGGCTTGTCCTCATCTATCTCCACCGCCGTTTTGAGGTACTCCCACATGGAGTCCTCCTTGGCGACTATCTGCATGGCCCGGCCGCCCAGAACGAAGCTGGGGCGCACCAGAACGGGGTAGCCGATCTCCTCGGCGGCCTTAATACCCGCCTCGATGCTGGTTACGGCGCAGCCTTTTGGCTGGGGGATGCCGAGCTTTATTAGGAGCTTTTCAAATTTGTCCCTGTCCTCCGCCGTGTCTATAGCGTCGCAGTCCGTGCCGATGAGGTTTACCCCCCGCTCCTTTAAGGGGCCCGCCAGGTTTATGGCCGTCTGGCCGCCTAAGGTGGCGATTACCCCCTCGGGCTTTTCCAGCTCTATGATGTTCATAACGTCCTCTGTGCATAAGGGCTCAAAATAGAGCTTATCCGAGCAGGTGTAATCGGTAGAGACCGTCTCCGGATTGTTGTTGATGATTATGGCCTCGTAGCCCGCGTCCCGTATTGTCTTCACCGCATGAACGGTGGAGTAGTCGAATTCCACTCCCTGGCCTATGCGTATGGGGCCGGAGCCCAGCACCACTATCTTTTTCCTGTCTGAGACGACGGATTCGTTTTCCTCCTCGTAGGTGGAGTAAAAATAAGGGATGTAGCTCTCAAACTCCGAGGCGCAGGTGTCTATCATTTTATATACCGGGAAAAGTCCGGCCTTTTTCCGCATGCCGAAGACCGAAAGCTCATCAGTGTTCCAGATTTCCGCTATGCCCCTGTCGGAAAAGCCGGTTTTTTTCGCTTTTTTCAGCATTTCCGGGTCGAAGGGAGCTCTTGACAATTCCTTATCCAGAGACACTATGTTACGAAGCTTTCTCAGGAAAAAGCGGTCTATCTGCGTGATTTCTGTTATTTCGTCGATTTCCGCGCCCAGGCGCAGGAGCTGCGCTATGGCGAAAATCCTGTCGTCGGTGCCCCGGGCGATGTACTTCAGAAGCTCCTCCCGGCTTTTGCCGTCGAATTTTTTGCTGTGCAGGCGGCAGTGGCCTGTTTCCAAAGAGCGCACGGCCTTTAATAGGCTTTCTTCAAAGGTGCGGCCGACGCTCATGACCTCGCCGGTGGCCTTCATCTG
>JAFYCQ010000144.1 GCA_017539635.1 Oscillospiraceae bacterium | reverse complement strand
TGCGCGCCCAGGGCGTTGAAGTTCATGTTGGTGAGGACTATGCCCTTGGTGGTGCCGGTGGTGCCGCCGGAATAGAGGATGACCGCCGGGTCGTCGCCGGTGCGCTTTACCTTGTAATTCCAGGAGCAGGCCTTGCCCAGCTTTATGAACTCGCCCCAGCGGATGACGGGGGCGTCGGCGGGGATCTTCTTTATCTTGCGGCCCTCGGTAAGCATATAGCCGGCCATAATGGGCTTTGAAAGGGCGTCCTTTACCGATGCGATGATGATATTGACTATCTTGGTGTTCTGCCGGACGCTCTCGAACTTGTTGTAGAACTGGTCCAGGGTGATAGCGGTGACGCTCTCGGACTCGTTTAAGTAGAACTCTATCTCCTTTTCCGCCGACAGGGGATGTATCATATTGGCGATGCCGCCGATGACGTTCACGGCGTAGAACATGTAAATGGACTGGGGGCAGTTGGGCATGGCTATGGTGACCTTGTCCCCCTCCCTTACGCCCAGGGTCTTCAGGCTCTTGGCGCAAAGCTCTATCTGGGCAACCATTTCCTTGTAGGTGGTGTTCTTGCCCATAAATGAAAAGGCGATGTAGTTGGGATATTTGTCCGCGACCATTTTTACCGCCTCGAACATGGAGCCGTCAAAATACTCCAGGTGCATGGGCACCTCGCCCAAATAATCCTTCCACGGGGTCTTGGCTGTTATCTCGCTCATTTTGATTTCATCCTTTCCTCAGTAATCCACCGGCTGGGCCATGGGGGTTTCCAGCAGCTGGGGATTTTCCAGAATAGTGCGCAAAAGTCTCACTGTCTTTGAGTAATAATAGCCGTCGGCTATCCGCTCGTCCACGGTTATGCCTAAGTCGATGCTGTCCTTCATGGTCATGTTCCCGTCCTCGTCGTAAAACGGCCGGAGCTTCTTTTCGCCTATGGCGACGAAAACGGAATTGGTGCCCCAGTTGGTCAGGTGGTGATACCCGGAATGGAGCTTTATGGAGCCTAAATTCGTCAGCACCACCGTTGAGTAATAGGGGTCGGTGGCGATAAGTGAGGTGGGCACCCAGCCGTGCCGGTCAAGGAAGCATATTATGCTCACCAGGAATTTTGAAATGAAGCGGGGCATCTTATTGAAGATGTCCATGCTCTCGGAGGAGCTGTCCAGCTTGTCGCTGCGGCACTCGGAGACCTGGCGGTAGATCTCCTGGTGTATGGTGTCTATGGTGTCCGTGTCCTTGGCCTTCACAATGGCGAGGGCCTCGGCTCCGTTATCTGTAAAGAGCTTTCTCACCACGAATGCCGCCGTCAGGTCATAGCGCTGATAGAGGTTTTTGTTGGCGATGAACCTGTTCATCTTGGGCCTGAGCGTTATGGCCTTCAGCGCCGCCGTTACCACAGCCTGAAACAGGTTGTAGGCGTATTCCGGTGAGTTAAGATTTTTATTTTTAAGATATTCGTTTAAGTTCGTAAGGTCTATGCGCTCGGAAATAAAGGCCTCGTTGTCGCACCTGTTGGGGTACAGGAGCGGGACTATAAAGTGCATGGGGTCGATGTTCCGAAGAAGCGCCCCATCCTTTCTGTCGCCGATTTTCCTGCCCAAAGCAGCATCCCCTCTCTCCAGCCTTGCGGCAAAGTATCATACAATGCTTTAATTTACCACAAAACCTTTATCATTTCAACTGAAACGGACAAAAATAACCAAATAACTTGTGCTTGGCCGCAATAAGTGTTATTCTGATTTCATACTATTCTCAAAGACGAGGAAAAAGCATGGTAATCGATTTTCACACTCACTGCTTCCCCCCGAAGATCGCCGCAGCAACGCTGGGAAAGCTCAGCGCCATGTCCCGTACCGTTCCCTTTACCGACGGCACGCCTATAGGGCTCATGGATTCAATGGCAAATGCGGGCATAGACATGTCCGTCATCCTGCCTGTTGCCACCAATCCCCTTAAGGTTTCGGAGATAAACGACTTATCCATAAACAAGACCGGCAAAAACGGCCTTGTTTATTTCGGCTGCATGCACCCGGACTGCCCCGATTGGAGCGGGGAGCTGGAGCGCATAGCCGGAGCCGGTCTTTCCGGCATCAAGCTCCACCCGGTATATCAGCGGGTGGACTTTGACGATATCCGGTTTCTCCGGATAATGGAAAAGGCCGGGGAACTGGGCCTTGTCGTCATCACCCACGCCGGGTGGGACATCGGCTTTCCGGGGGTCAGCTGCTGCACGCCGCAAATGGTGCTCTCCGCAATAAAGCAGGCAGGCCCCGTTAAGCTCGTTCTGGCCCACATGGGCGGCTGGCGCTGCTGGGACGAGGCGGAGGAGCTTTTGGCGGGGACGGGCGTATATATCGACACCTCATTCTCCGGCGGTTTCCTCACCCCCAGGCCCGATGTCAGCATGTCGGAGGAGGAAAAAGCCCTTCTCACGGCGGATAAGTTTACCCATATAATAAGGAGCTTCGGCGCGGGCAAGGTGCTGTTCGGCACCGACAGTCCCTGGTCCGACCAGACCGAGGCCCTCTCCTGGCTCAACTCCCTGCCCCTGACCGGGGAGGAAAAGCGGGCGATACTCTCGGAGAACGCAAAGGCGCTTTTATTCTGACGGTTTTGTTCCGCCGCCTATTGTATAAGATCATAAAAACTGATAATATAAACGAAAACTATCCCGGAGGTAAATCAAAATGAGCGATATAAAGACAAAAAAGCCCGCCCCGTCCATAGACGCCTGGCTGAAAGAGGCCAAGGCCCACGTCTCGGCGGGAAAGATAGGCATGTATCTCATACACAACGGCGTCGTCCGTGAGACGGCCCGGGCCGTTGTCCGGGAGGGGGCCGAGGACAAGGCTCCGGTGACCGGCATGTATTTCTCCTACGACGAGGAAAAGGTGAACGCCGCAATAAAAGAAGCCGAGGCCTTGCCGGGTGTAGGCTATATAAGAGTCTGGCTCAACGAGGGCGAGCTGACCGCCGGGGACGATATAATGTACGTCCTGGTGGGCGGAGATATACGCCCCCGGGTCATAGACGCCCTCCAGACCCTGGTTGCGAAGATAAAGAACGAGTGCGTTGTGGAGCGGGAGAAATTCTGAATGTCCCTGTTTAAGAAAGGAGATAAAAAGGAAAGCTCCGGCGGCACCTTCGCCGAATACTACCGCAAGTGGGGCTACGCCGCTAAACGCCGCATGGCGGAGAGCTCCCCCCGGGAATTTCAGCGGGATTTTGACCGGGCCGAGGAGCGGTGGGACATCGCAGCGGAGCTTCTGGAAGATACTCTGTCCGCTTTTCCCGAGGAGCTCTTCCCTCTGCTGCCCAAGACGCTTCTGTATTACTCCTCCATCGGCATGCTGTCCTCCATGACCGCCTCGGAGTGGTGCGGCGACATGATAACTGGCTTCAAGATGCACCGGGCCGACGCGCTTCTGCGCATGCTCAAGGAGACCCACCCGGAGCTGCTGCCCCACCGGACCACCATGGCGGATGCCCCGTTTTTTGAAGACGTGGGCGAGCTGGGCGATAACGTGTGCGGAAAATTCTGGCGCGCCTGCGCGATAGTGGAGGCGGACAGAGCCGCTGAAGGCGCCTACGAGACGCCGCCCAATATCGCCACGGCCATCGAGGAAATGCTCTACGTCCGCAATAATTTTCTGGGGGACGCCGGAAAGGACCGGCAGGAGGAAAAAGAAGCCCTCTGCCGGGCATTCTCCAGGGTCGTAAACGAGATAAAAGAGACTGATGAATGAAAAACTGGTGTGCCGCAAAAACGGTGCACCAGTTTTTTCATGTGTTTAAATCATTCGCTTATATTCTCGATATAATACTCCTCCGCCTCCTGCTCCGCCGCGACAAGTATTTCTGCCGCTCTTTCCGCCTCTCCGTTTTCAATGGCTTCAATGGCTTTTTCCGAGGCATTGAGCATTATATGGTAAAGCCTTTTATAATCCATATTATCACCCTGCAAATCATAAATGACGTATAAATTGTGACTGAAAATATGGATCAATTATAATTTGTCGCATTATATATGTCAACAGCTATAATACATCTAATTTATTAAAGCTCTCTCACGGGATACAATAATCATGTGAGGTGATTTTTGTGCCGCGAGTTCGCTCAAATCTGTTCAACAACGACGAAAAATACCGGGAGCTGGGCTATGCCGTCGCCTATTACCGCAAGCATAAAGGGCTGACCCAGGAGCAGCTCGCTGAGCGCGTGGGCATAAGCAGACAGCACATGGGCAGTATTGAGGCGCCCAATATGCTGCGGGCAGTGTCCCTCGACGTGCTCTTTAATATCGCCACTGTTTTGGAAATAGAGCCTTATAAATTGCTGAAATTCAATCAGGACGAGAATTAGATTTATATATTCTGTAATGATCCCCCGGACATTTCAATTCAATGTCCGGGGGGTCTTGTCAATTACTGCTTTTGTCTGTTTTCCATAGATACGACGTTTATGTAATCGTAAGGTATCTCTATGCCGTTTCTTATGAGCGCCTCCCGGACGCCTGTGTTTATGGAGTCGATGACCGGGGTGGTGGCCTGATTTCTGGAGTAGTACACAAGGACGCTCATTTTAAGGGCGCTGTTCTGAAATTCCCGGAAATACACCGGGGCGTATTTCCAGCACTCCCCGTCGAAAACGCCGGGGCGGGCATATTCGTCGTGCTCCACGGCGTCGGCGATGACCTTTTTCACCTTGTCCATGTCGCTGTCATAGCCCACGCTGAAGAAAAACTCCGCCGACTGCAGCTTGTGGTCGTAGCTGTAATTCGTTACCCGCTGGGCGTTTATTTTGCTGTTGGGAATGACGTAGCGCACGGTATCGACGCCAATAAGCACCACGTGGCGGGGGGTGATGTTCTCCACCTTGCCGGAGGTGCCGTCGTCCAGGGCTATGCGGTCGCCTATCTCAAAGGGCTTGTTGAGGCTTATCATCATGCCGGCGAGGATGTCTTTGATTATATCCTGGGCGGCGAAGGCCAGAACGGCGCTGACCACCGCGGTGCCGCCCAAAAGGGTCCGCCAGATGCTCTGGGCGCCGCCTATAAGTGACGCGGCAAAGATGATGACCGCAATTATTATGGCAAGGGAAATGAGCTTTTCAAAATAGGCCAGATGTATCCCCGGCCGCCTTGCCTGAAGCTTTTTGAAGGCTATTCTGTTTATCTTCCGTCCTAACCAGATAAGGAAAACAAGCCCTGCTACCACCCCGGCCCAGGCGGCGATATTCCACGGAAAGCCCAGGGCGTTTATAAACCGAGCCATAAATGGATCCTCCGATTGCTGAATAAAATGTATTATACAGCCAATCGCATGAGTTTACAAGACCGGAATCGACACGATACGGCAAAGACTCCGTCCCGGATAATAGTTTGATGGAAATTGTTGGTGCATACCTGTTGGTTGCAAATATTTGCGGAGCATGTTATAATTTATTAAATTACTGCATGAAAAGAGGTGATTGTATGATAGATACAAGGTCAATATCGCTCTTTTCGGGTGCTATGGGTTTAGATATAGGTCTTATGCGGGCAGGTATTCAGATTGAGATCGGACAAGATTTTGATTCCGCTTGCATTGAAACAATGCGGAAAAATGGGCATAAGGGTATTGCTGGTGATGTTCGTAAAATATCTTCTGCTGGTATGCTAAATGCTTGTAATATGGTTGTCGGAGAGCCTTTTTTGATTTGTGGAGGGCCTCCTTGTCAACCTTTTTCAACCGCCGGAAAGCGACTGGGTATCAATGACCCTCGCGGAAGTCTTTTTAAAGAATTTGTAAGAATGATTGACGAAATCAGACCAAGATTTTTTGTTATGGAAAATGTCAAAGGTCTTATGAGTTCTATACTGAAGGACGAAGGTGGCATCAGTACAAATACAAAGGTATTAGATATAATTCTTGAAGAATTTTCACGGTTAAAATATAAGACAGTTTACGGAGTTCTTGACGCTGTAAATTATGGTGTTCCGCAGTTTAGAGAGAGATTCATTCTCATAGGTAGTAGGGATAATGAGGCTATTTTTTTACCTGCGCCTACTCATTTTCACATTCACCAAAATGCTAATTATCGTTGGAAAACATTGGGCGAAACAATTAGAGATTTGGAAAATGTCAAAGGTGACTGTGCGGAGTTTAGTGAAAACAGATTGAAGTATCTGCGAATGGTGCCAGAGGGCGGTAATTGGAGAGATTTACCGTTAGATGTGGTAGAACAAGCAATGGGTGGTGCTTATAAATCAGGCGGTGGTAAGGTCGGATTTTATCGTAGATTGTCGTATTCTCAACCGTCCCCTACTGTGGTTACAAGCCCTGTTCAAAAGGCGACTATGATGTGTCATCCTATTAAAGATAGACCGTTATCTGTCGCGGAATATGCTCGTATTCAGCAATTTCCTGACGATTGGGAGATTATCGGTACGATTTCGAACAAGTATAAACAAATCGGTAATGCCGTTCCTGTTGGTCTTGCCAAAGCGATAGGCGAAACTATAATTGCCATAGCGGCGAATAAGGCTGAGGTTGTTGTTAAGAGGACAAGAGGTACCGGAGTACACGACAAAATTCAAAACGCTATTATGGTTGGGGGGGCGTGAGAAATGCTAAACATACCGCCGTTAAATCATGGTTACGACGAAAGAGAGGTATTTAAGGCAGTTGGTCTTGCTTTGACAGATTTCTATACCTCTTTGACAAGCAAGTTAGATAATGTGGACATTGACGGGGTTTTGAAAAGAAAAAATCCATATTTGTATAGGGCAAAGGGTATAAACAACGCCACTCAAATTGTGGATGGTATTTTATCTGCTTATGTATCTTCAAGCGAGGAAACGATATTTGGAAACTGCTTTTTTGAGCCTATTGCGATTGTTGTTTCAGGTGGACAAAAAGCGGTTACAGAGGGTGTAGATATAACCGTTGATAAAGATAATACGATTTATTCCATAGCAGTTAAAAGTGGTACATCGGTGTTTAACGCTGATAGTCGTAAAAGACAAGAGCAAAACTTTCAATCCGCACATAAGCGAGCGCAACAAGCACATAAGGCATTTCTTCCCATAATTGGTTATGGTTATGGAAAGAAAAGGGTAAAAGAGGGCAACGAAAAGTTTTACAAAGAATTGGCGGGAAAAGATTTTTGGGAATGGCTAACAGGTGACCCAAATTTCTATACCAAGATTATTGAGTATATGGGTACAAAACCCGACGAGTATGCAAAGGAATTTGAAACAGCTTATAACAAAGCGGAAAACAGAATGGTTAGAGAGTTCACAACAAAATACTGCAAGGACGATGGTAGTATTGATTGGGATAGTTTAATCAAATATAATAGCGGTGATTAATTATTCATCGATTATAAAAAGGTACGCGGCCCGGGAAACCCCCGGGCCGCGCGTTATGTTCTATGTTTGTCAGCGGTCAACGCCGATGTCTCTGGCTATGTTGTAGGCCTCCCGGTTGGCGTCGGCTATTACCCGGGGCATACGGCAGTCGCCTAAGTAGCTGAAGGTGGGGGCGCAGGGGGAGAGGGCCTGCACCGTCTCGTACAGCGGCCTCTGGCCCACGGCGTAAATGACGGTGTCGGCGTTTATCCTCACCTTGCCTTCGGGCCCCTCGCAGACGATGCCCTTCGGCGTTATCTCAACGGCCCTGGTGTTGAGCCTTATATCCGTGCCCAGGCGCTTTAACTGGGTGTCTATGGCCTGCATGAGAATGAGGTTCCCGCCGTCGGACAGGCGGTCCAGCATTTCCACCACAGTGACCTTTTTGCCCATGTCGCCCAGGTGTATGGCAAGCTCCAGGCCCACCAGGCCGCCGCCTAAAATGACGACCCTTTTGCCCACGGTCTCCGGGGCCTTATAGACCTCAACGGCGCCCTTTACGTTCTCTCCGTCTATGCCGGGGATCTTGGGCTTCACCGGGACAGAGCCCACGGCGGCGATTATGGCGTCAGGGCGTATCTCCTTTACCAGCTCCGGCGTAACCTCGGTGTTCAGGCGTATCTCCACGCCCGCCTTCTCCACCAGGGCGGCCTGCCGGTCTAAGTAGCCCACCAGGTTTTTCTTGAAAGAGACGCCTCTTTCACAGTTGAGTACGCCGCCCAGTCTCTCGGTCTTCTCGCAGAGTATGACCGTGTGGCCTCTTTCGGCGCAGGTCAGGGCCGCCTGCATTCCGCCTACGCCGCCGCCGGCTATCAGCACCTTCTGGGGCTTTGCCTTGCGGATATCGAATTTGTCGTCCACATAGGAGCCTAAGCGGGGATTCAGGGCGCAGCGGTGGTAGCGGTTCGTAAAGGCATAGGAGAAGCAGGTCTCGCACCGCAGGCAGCGGTGCACCTCCTCGTCCTCGCCGCGTCTCACCTTGTTGGGGAACTGGGGATCCACCAGCAATTCCCGGGCCATCTGTACCACGTCCGCCTTGCCGGAGGCGATTATCTCCTCCATGAGGTAGGGGTCGGAGAGGGCGCCCACGGTGGCCACCGGGGTCTTTACGTGCTTTTTGATCTCGGCGGCGAACTTCACGTTGCAGCCGTCCTCCAGATACTGGCTGGGGTGGGTTATGACGAAGGTGCCGGGGCCCTCGTGGTTGCCGGCGGAGACGTGGATGAGATCCACCTTGCCGTCTATAGCCTTGGCTATGCGGACGCCGTAATCCAGGTCGTAGCCCCCCTCGAAGCACTCGTCGCCGCTCATGCGGAACTCGATGGGGAAATTGGGGCCCACGGCCTTGCGTATGGCGTCTATGACATAATATGTCAGCCGCATGCGGTTTTCAAAGGAGCCGCCCCACTGGTCCGTCCTGGTGTTCACGAAGGGTGAGGCGAACTGGGTCAGCAGCCATCCGTGGCCGCCGTGAATGGTGATCATGCCGAAGCCGCAGTGCTTGGCAACGGCGGCAGCCTTGCCGAAGCAGTCTATCACGTAATAGATGAACTCGTCGGTCATCTGCTTTATGGGGTGGCCGCCGGCGGTAACGCCCTCAACGGGGCCCCAGGTCTCGCCCACCTCACCGTATTTAAGGCAGGGGCCGTACTCGCCCACAAGGCCGCCCACCAATTCCGGGACGTGGGAGAATTTGCCGTCGTGAGAGAGCTCCGCCGAGGCCACGGCGCCGTGGCGTGAGATCGCCGTCGCAACGGCGGTGAGGGACGGCACCACCAGGGGGTCGTCTATGTGTATCTGCTTTACGTGGGACTGGCCCGTCAGGGAATCGACTATGCAGTCGCCCACGCAGACGGAGGCGGCTCCGCCCTTTGCCTTGTGCTCGTAAAAGGCCACCACCTCCGCGTCCGGGAAGCAGTCGGGAGTCATTTCGTGGTGGCCGGTGGGAGAGGCGAAAATGCGGTTGCGGAAAAGCGTTTTTCCGAGGCATATGGGCTCGAACAGATGTGGGAATTTAAGCTCGCTCATTTCAGGCGGCGCTCCTTTCGTTTTTTGTGCAAATTGAATAAAGTAATTATATCAACGGCGCGATTTATTGTCAAGAATAACCGGGCTTTTGCCTGAGGCTTCCTGAAACAATAATTTTATGCTTCCACTGTCGTTTCCTTTCGTGTATAATGTATTAAAAATGACTTTGGGGGCGGTTTTATGAAAAAAGAAATGAAGGACTACGTCCTGTCCATACCGGATTTCCCGGAAAAGGGCATCATATTCCGGGACGTTACCTCCGTTCTCATGGACCCCGACGGCTTACGGCTTGCCATAGACGAAATGCAGGCCCGTCTTTCGGGCGTTGATTTTGACGTGATCGCGGGGCTGGAGTCCAGGGGCTTTCTTTTCGGTATGCCCATAGCCTATAATCTCAAAAAGGCCTTCGTCCCTGTCCGCAAAAAGGGCAAGCTGCCCAGGCAGACCGTGGCAAAGGAATACGACCTGGAATACGGCAGCGCCATAATAGAGGTGCACAAGGATGACTTAAAGCCCGGACAAAAGGTGGTTATAATCGACGATCTCCTCGCCACCGGCGGCACGGCGAATGCCGCCGCCCAGCTGGTGGAGTCCTTGGGCTGTGAGGTGGTTAAGCTGGTTT